>DRMA01000192.1 GCA_011375245.1 Thiothrix sp.
AAAATGATGAATAAAAAAAAGATCCTGTTTTTTCTTTTTGCAATGCTTGTATGGGGTCAAAGTTCTGCTGAAAACATTAGAACTTTGGAAGACAGTTGGTATGTGGGAGGAGCTGTTGGTGCGACTCGATTAGAGCCATCCACGAGTAACGGCTATTCAGTAAGTGATGATAGTGATATTTCTACCAAAATATATGCAGGGGTTAATATTACCAATCAAATTGGTTTGGAGACTTTTTGGTCAAACTTGGGGGGGGCGAAAGTAACAGGGGTAAATAGTGGTCGTGTTGAGTACACCGCTATTGGGCTAAATGCGATTTATAATGCACCCGTTTACTGGGGGAAGTTACATCCTTTTGGCAAGCTAGGAGTGGCCAAAATAGATACAAAGGCTAAAGGAGGCATTGGTATAACACAAGAAAATCAGTTTTCTAGTTTTATTGGAGTAGGGGCAGAGTATGATTTGACCGAAAATGTAAAAATAAGGTCAGAATATGAGTATTTTACTGAAGATATTAATCAAATAAGCATTGGTATTAATTGGGCTCCTCACTCCAGATTGCCTTATGAGAAGGTACAGGTTGCTAGTGTTATTCCTACTGCATTGCCAAATAAATCCTCAACTCCTAAGCCTGTCTTGATTACAAAGCCTGTGCCTATTGTTAGAGAAGTGACGAAGTTTGTTAATATTATAGATCGTTCTTTGGCAAGTGGTTCAACGTTCAATAGTGGTAGCTATCATTTAACAAACCAAGGTCATATAGAACTTGATGCTCTGGTAGCACAGATGAAAAACAAGAAAATAAAAATACAACAAATACTAATTGAAGGGCATACCGATAATATTGGTTCAAGTCGTACCAATTATTATTTATCCCAGCAACGAGCGCGCTCAGTTGCCAATTATCTTGTCAGTAAAGGTATTAATCAGGGGCTAATTAATGTGGTTGGTTATGGTGAAGATAGGCCTATAGCGAGTAATAAAACATCAATGGGCAGGGCTAAAAATCGTCGCGTTAAAATTGTTGTTCGTGGTAGAGAAGTTGTTGTGTCTAAATAATAGTTGAGAGAAAAAAGCAAGGGCTATTAATAGTACTAATGATTATGAAATAATATATTGAAGTTATGCAAGTAAAGTTAATGATAAATATATTTATGTGTTTTATTTTATAGTAACAACAGTTATAAAAAAATAATATTTGCTGTTTTTATTAAACTACTGTAGCGTGTCTAATTAGCTTTAAGGGGTTTGCGTCTTTTATATTTATATCAGGATATAATTGATGTAACTTGATGGTTCATTGGATATTGCTGTGCGTTTTTATATCCCAGTCATTTGAGATAAACTTCATTTGTATTTGTATTAATGAGGAATCTTATATAAATGCCAGAGTATTATTAGCTATAGATGAATAAAATACATAAACTAGATTTTTCAGACCGTAAGCATATGGTTGAAAGGGTAGGACTTGGGGCTGAGCCAAAGATTATTAACCGTTTAAACGGTAGAACACGAGAACAAGCGATTAATATTATGTTGCGTCCTCGTTCTCCTCACGCAAAGCCACCACCGACAATGACTCCATGGAATGTGCGGCAAAATATGTATGGCTCAAAAAAGCCAGCACTTAAAATGCGTATGCATAAACGTACTGTTGTTGAGGGGGATCACTTGAAGCAATGGTGGGTGGGACAAATGCTTACTACAGAATCCCCTCTGTTAGAAAAAATGACGTTGTTTTGGCATAGTCACTTTACTTCTTCTCTTGATAAAACTGAACAACCCCGTCTTAATTATAAGCAGAATATGCTCTTTCGCCGTATGGCATTAGGTAACTTTGGCAGCATGTTAAAAGCAGTGGCTAAAGATCCTGCAATGTCTATCTACCTCGATGGTAATCTCAATAAAAAGAATAATCCAAATGAGAATTTTGCTCGTGAATTACTGGAATTATTTACGCTTGGGCATGGTAATTATTCACAACAAGATGTTGAACAAACAGCCAAAGCATTTACTGGCTGGGAAACAAATCGTTATAAAGAAACGCATGTGCTTAATAAACATGAAAATGATCGTGGTAAGAAAACACTGTTAAATAAAACGGTGCGTACAGGCGATGATGTTATCAATGTTCTTCTTGCTGAAGAGCGAACAGCGATGACAATTGCAGAAAAATTTTGGAATTATTTTGTTAGTGATAGTGCACCTGATAAAGAGGTTACTGATGCATGGGCAAAGACTTTTAGAGAAGCGAATTACGAGATAATGGTGCTTCTCAAAGAAGTGCTTAAGAGTGATGTATTTTGGGCGAAAAAATATAGAGGGACACTGACAAAATCCCCCGCTGATCTTATTATTGGTACGTTGCGCACTTTACCCTTTAAACGTCCTGACAATGCTGAGTTAGCAAGGATGTTTCGTTTGTTAGGACAAGATTTATTTGATCCTCCTAATGTAAAAGGTTGGATGGGGGGGAAGTCATGGCTTAATTCGCAAACAGTTATGGCGAGAACAGCTTTGTTGTCCAAGTTATCTGCGGGTAATCCTAATGCAAAAGTTGCTCTTTATCAGACAATGTCGGATAACGAATTACAGCAGTGGCTTTTGCCACATAAACCTATTACAGCCATGCCAATGACACCAGGCAAGGCTCGTTTAGTTCGGGCTTTGGTGTTAGATCCATATTATCAATTTATTTAAATTTTAATTAAAACAAATTAAAGCAAATCGAAGATACTTTTATGAAGCGACGTGAATTTTTACGATTGGTCAGTCTTGGGGCATGTGCAGGGTCATTGTCATCTCTATCTTATGCGCAAGCGTTAGCATCTACGAAACAAGAGAGTAGAGTAGAGCAAATAAGGCGAATTAAAAAAGACAGAATTCTTGTTTTGGTTGAGTTAAAAGGAGGTAATGATGGTCTTAATACCCTTGTTCCTTATACTGATCCTCTTTATAAAAAATTAAGGCCAACACTTAGTCTTAGTAAGAACCAAGTGATTGATCTTGGTCATGGTATGGGAATGCATAAATCCTTAGCTGCTTTAAAGCCAATTTGGGATGATGAAGATCTTGCGTGGATTCAAGGTGTTGGTTATCCTCGTCCAGATCTTTCGCACTTTCGCTCACAGGATATATGGAAAACAGCATCTAGTTCAGACCATCAATTAACTGATGGTTGGTTGTCATTAGTTTTGCCAGAAAAAAAACGTGGTTTGCATGGTATTGTTATTGGTGATGACTTGGGACCTTTAGAGAGTCATCATTGTCGGGCTGTTGTGATGAAAGATCCTAAAACGTTTCGCCAGCAGGCCAACATGGTGAAAGTCATACGGCATAAGAGCAATAATGCTTCTTTAGCACATTTGATTGGTGTGCAGCAGCAATTGCATGAAGCGAAAATGTTGCTTGAAAACACTTCAGGCTTTGCTTATCTAGACCGCTATTTTCATGCTCACCCTTTTCAAAATGATTTAAAATCTGTTGCAAAGATGATTGTTGGAGGAGGTGCTAAGGCATCTGTTTACAAGGTAACACTTAAAGGTTTTGATACACATGCAAGTCAAGCCGTTACACATAAGAATCAATTAAAGTATCTTGCTGATGGGCTTAATGCCTTTGCTACAGCGATGAAAGCAAGTGATAAATGGCATGATGTACTTATTATGACGTATTCAGAATTTGGGCGTAGCGTCAAAGAAAACCGTAGCGGTGGAACAGACCATGGAACTGCGGCTCCTCATTTAGTAATGGGTGGGAAAGTGAATGGTGGTGAGTTGTATGGTGAGAATATGCGTTTAAATGACTTACAGGATGGAGATTTAGTTTATACAACAGATTTTCGTTCTTTATATGCAACAATAACAGATCGTTGGTGGGGATTGGAAAGTCCTTGGCAGCAACATGATACTCTCGCATTTGTATAAATTATTTTTGTATTAAATAATAAAAATAACCGTTTAACATTTCTGGTTGCTTTGTTGATGTGTTGTTATATAATTGGGCGGTTTACTATAAACGTTAAGTTTTTAATAGGGTTATATGGGTGTCTATTTCATATTGATGTTTTCACATTAATGAATTTTCTTGTTTTTTAATTATATTTATCATTTTTTGTCCAATAGTGAGTGTGGTGTTTTGTGTGTTAATGGATAAGGTATTTGAAAATGATGTTGATTGCTGGTATCGACGAAGTAGGGCGTGGTCCTTTGGCGGGAGCTGTCGTTGCCGCTGCTGTTATTCTTAATCCAGAGTCCCCAATAGAAGGTTTAACGGATTCTAAAAAGCTCAGTGAAAAAAAGCGTAATGCATTGGATAATGAAATTAAAGAAAAAGCACTAGCATGGTCTTTAGGTAGGGCTGAAGTAGAAGAGATTGATCGTATAAATATTCTTCAAGCAAGCTTGTTAGCAATGCAACGTGCTGTAGAAGGTTTAAGTATAAAACCCCATCATCTTAAAATAGATGGTAATCAGTTGTTATCGATAGCTTATTCTATGGAAGCTATCGTTAAAGGTGATTTGACCGTAGCAGAAATTAGCGCCGCGTCAATTATTGCAAAAGTTGCAAGAGATAAGGAAATGGTATTATTTGATGCTGTATATCCTAAGTATGGCTTTGCTGCGCATAAAGGTTACCCTACTAAAAAACATCGTGAAGCGTTATTGAAATATGGCGTTACTCCTATACATCGGCGGAGTTTTTCACCAGTGAGGGCTTGTTTATAAATGTTTTCTGGCTAGGGCTATGTTAAGTATGGGTAAAAAATTAATAAAACAGGCGAGGTGCAAAGGGTGAGTAAGCAAATGGTTAACGTGGGGTATAAGGAAGTATTTATTATTTCCTTTATACTTGCACTTGTGACACATAGTCTTTTTTTTGATATTTATCGCGGTGCCGTGTTCAATATTGTGCCTCATGATCACTATGAATATTACGCCTTTTACTTTCTAGGGGATGATTTGGGTAAACTTCCTCCACAAACGCATGCTTATCGAGTAATAGCAGTGCTGTTAGCATTACCTTTTTATTATATTCTCCCCCTCTTTACTTTTTCTGGTGTAGAACCTTCCGCAGTTGATGAAAATTATTTGCGAATGCTTATTTCTTTTTCTTTTGTGACTTATGTGTCAGTGCTTGTTACTTGTATTACGACTTATTTGATAGCAAGAAAAAGGTTTGGTGTTTCCATTTTGCTTGCTACTGTTATTGTCTTGTGGACTTATTTGATGCTGAGGCATTTGCGAGAAGGGTTGTATGGCGTTGATGCGATGGGAGTGATGGTTGTGACATTGATCATTTACCATATGAATAATAAATGGTTATATGCATTACTGGTGATTATGGGGGTTTTTGTTAATGAAAAAGTGGCGATGATTTTCTTTATGTTGATGGCTGGACGATGGCTTTTTTATCGACCAAGGCAGATTGATATTTATTTAATAGCACCTGTTATTGCATTGCTTTTATATGCTGCTGTGAATATTATTACCCCGCATTTTTTCACTTTTTCTAGTGGAACAGGTGCACATAGAGATATTGCTAATTTCCTTCCTCAGTTTATTGAGACATTTATGGTGAATTTAACGATGAAAGGGATTATTCTTAATGTTATTCCCGTTATTATTCTTTTTGGTCTCTATTATCTTGCAAATATGGCAACTAAATATATTGATACAGGGATTTATTTTAGAAGTGCAGATATTGTAGTGTTGCTTGGTATCTTGTTTATTAGTCACTTGATTAATGTAGACTACAATGTTGGGCGTATTGCCATGTATGTTTTTCCGCTTTATTTGCCTTTGGCATGTATTGCGCTTTATCAGTTGTTTCCTTCTGCACATGGTTTGCTAGAAGGGCAGAAAAAAAATGTATAATTATTGGTTCAATTGAATGAGCTCTTGTTGTAAAATTGCGCTAGCTTTAGTCGTAGTGGTGTTGAGTTTTCTTGGAAATAGATAGCTCTAGGTTTTGTTGATCGTATCTTGGGCTTCCCCTCTCCTAATTATATGCAAAACATAATATCGTTTTGCTATTGCATTCTTTTTGGTAGTAGTTTTGCAATATAATAGATAAAAATACTTGCCAAAAATATTTATCTATCTGAGTGTCATCTAGATAAGGTTTTTTCACTATTATAGTTGAGTCAGGTAAACTAGTTTCATAATATGAAGCAAGTTATGTGTTATTTTTTTAATCAGAAATTGAATTTAAAAATAATATGCATGACTTGATGGTTATAAGTATGAAAAATTTAATGAATATGATATTTCGTTTTTTTTATCATGCAAATTGATGCTATCCCTATTCATCACTCATCACTCATTACTCATTTTTTTATCTACTATAGAGTGATGAGTTACTATAAAATAATTAACCTTATAAAAAATGGAGTTGTAAATTCATGAGTAATGTACGAGAGACTATAGGTGTTTTTAGACCTTCACGTTGGTATCGAAATTCCTTTATGCTACTCGGTAGTCTATTAGCAGTAGCAATTCTTCCGGATATTAATTTAATAGACTACGCAATACCTATTGCATTAGCATTTATTTCATTATCATTAATGACATCAGGTAACTATGGAATTAATGAAATTCTTGATATAGAAACAGACAGACAGCATCCACAAAAAAAACATCGTGCATTAGTAACAGGACGCGTTAAAATAAGTACAGTTTTAGTTATTTCAGTTATTCTTTATACTTTATCTACACTTTTAGTATTGAATTTAAATAACTGGCCATTAACGATAGCAATGTTGTTAATGTTACTGAGTGGTGTTACTTATAATGTTAAACCGTTTAGAACGAAAGATATTCCTTACCTTGATTTTCTCTTTGAAGCATTAAACAATCCAATCCGTCTAGCGGTTGGTTGGTATGCGGTAGAAGGCGCAATGGATCACCCTTTTACATTAATTAGTAGCGCTGTAGGTGGAGGAGCCGCTGTTGTTAGTTCTGAGTTTTATATTCCACTGGGTTTTTTGGTAAGTTTCTATTTTATCGGTATTTTCTTAATGTCTTCTAAGCGATTTGGGGAAATTCGCTTATTTAAAAGTTCTAAAGCGGAACAACACCCAGGGGAGTATAGGAAAAGCTTAAAATTTTATTCTGAGCAGCACTTACTTTATGTGATGATGGCTTCTATTATTTCATTTAGCTATTTATTTGGAGCATTGTCTTACAAATACAATATTGATTTGATTATTTTGTTACCAATTTTTATTGTTTGGATTATATGGTATTTTATTCTTGCTTTTGAGGAAAATTCCATTGTTAAAGATCCAGAGAGAATTTTTGAGAAAAAAGGCTTTCTTTTCTTTTCTGTACTTTTCATTTCTACATTCGCAGCATTATTGATTATTGGTAAGAAGGTTTTTGTCTTTTTATAATATTTTGTTAGTATTGATTAAATTGTGAGCTAGATACTTAAGCCGATATTGTGATAATAATAGGTGATAATAAACCAACAATGAAAACATTAATTAAATACATTATTTCAGGCTCCATTGCTGTTTTAACTCTTTTTTTCGTTTTAACTTTTATGGTGGAAGTCTTATACATGCCAAAAATATTTGCTAGTAATGTTTCTTTTGCTATAGCAGCTATTATTAATTATCTATTGCAGCATAAGTTTGTTTATAAGTGTGAAGGTAAGCATGTTAAACATGCCAGCCGCTTTGTTATAGTCACATTAATGGGGTTGTTCATTAATGTAATGGTTTTTTCACAATTGCTAGATGTCATTGATTCCTATCAATTTTCCCAGTTAATAACCATTATTATCGTGTTTGTCTTTAGTTTTGTTGTTAATACAACGTTTACTTTTCGTAAGGGGGCTGTATGAAGGCAAAGGTCATTGCCTTTTTTGATTTGGATGGCACCATTACGCAACGGGATACTTACAAAGAAATGTTGGTGTTTGGGTTAATAAAAAGACCATGGAGAGTGTTTTTAGTCTTTCTATCTGTTTACGATTTTATCTTGCACAAGCTGGGAAAGAGAACGAATACTTACGTTAAGCAGAAATTATTACAGCGTATATTTGGTGGTTTAAATCGTCATGCTCTTGTGGCTATGTCGGACTCTTATGCGCATTTTTTATTAAAATATGGCGTGAAACAACAAGCATTAGCAGTGTTACGGCAACATGCAGAAAATGGTACGTGTATTGTATTGGTTTCTGCTAGTTTTGATTTTTATGTCACTGAAATTGCTAAATTATTACCGATTGATGACGTAATTTGTACCAAAGCAGAATTTAAGAATGATCAGCTAACGGGCTTTCTTGATGGAGAAAACTGTCATGGTGCGCAGAAAATTGTAAGGATTAATGAGTCTATTAATCTTGATGAGTATCATGAGATTTTTTCTTATTCTGATCACCATTCAGATATTCCGTTACTTACACTTGCGACAACTAGTTATGCTGTTTGTCCCACGGCTAAATTGAAGGTCTATATGGAAAAAAGAGGTGGCAATATTTTGATGTGGAACTAGAGATAAGCATGCTAGACGAGGTGTGCTTTTCACGCTTGTTATCGCATTAATTACAACTTGACCTTAAGGGTTTGTTAGGACATTCTATGCCGCAGTTTATAAGGTGCGGTTAATGGACGTTTTGTCTCCATTTGACCAGTGTATCTTGCAATTTTGAAAGAGTTTAACTATTTGGAGCATAGTATTTATGGAAAACCCAGAAGTAGATAAGGGACGACGTCGTTTCCTGATTGCTGCCACTTCTGTAGTAGGCGCTGTTGGAGCTGGAGCAGCTGCTACACCTTACTTAATATCATGGAATCCAAGTGCCCGAGCAAAAGCGGCAGGTGCACCTGTGGAAGTGAATTTAAGTAAGTTAGACGAAGGTCAGATGGCAACCATTATTTGGCGTAAGAAGCCCGTATGGATTGTTAACCGTTCACAGAAAATGTTGGACGATCTCGCCAGTAATGACAACCTATTACGTGACCCGAAATCAGTAGAAGAACAGCAACCTGTTTATGCACAAAATGCTGCACGAACCCGAGAAGGTAAAGAAAAATACATTGTGCTGATTGCGATTTGCACCCATCTAGGTTGCTCTCCAACGTTTCGTCCTGAATTAGCACCTGCTGATTTAGGGGCTAATTGGAAAGGTGGTTGGTATTGTCCTTGTCACGGTTCACGCTTTGATCTTGCGGGTCGTGTTTTTCAAAATGTACCTGCTCCAACAAATCTTGTGGTACCTGTACACTCATACAAGGATGATATGACGATAGTGATTGGTGTTGATGAGAACGGGGAGGCTGCATAATGCAAGGATTTATGAATTGGATTGATGAGCGTTTTCCATTAACGAAAGTCTGGAATGAGCATCTTGCCGAATACTACGCACCAAAAAACTTTAACTTCTGGTATTACTTTGGCTCTTTAGCCATGTTGGTATTAGTAATACAAATTATTAGTGGTATTTTCTTGACAATGCACTACAAGCCAGATGAAGCAATGGCATTTGCATCGGTTGAATACATCATGCGTGATGTGCCTGGTGGTTGGTTTATCCGCTATATGCACTCTACAGGTGCATCAGCCTTCTTTATTGTTGTTTACCTACACATGTTCCGTGGTTTGATCTATGGCTCATATAAAGGCAAACGAGAGTTAGTCTGGTTAATTGGCATGACTATTTACCTTGCGTTAATGGCTGAAGCCTTTATGGGGTACTTGCTACCTTGGGGGCAAATGTCTTTTTGGGGCGCACAGGTTATTATCAACTTGTTTAATACTGTTCCTGTTGTTGGTGCAGAGCTATCAACATGGATACGAGGGGATTATGTTATTGCAGATGCAACACTGAATCGTTTATTTGCATTGCATGTTGCTGCGGTACCTTTGGTATTAGTTGCGCTTGTTTTTGTGCATATTGTTGCCTTGCATGTTGTGGGTTCTAATAACCCTGATGGTGTTGAAATTAAAAAGCTGAAAAATGATAAAGGTATTCCATTAGATGGTATTCCTTTCCACCCTTATTACAGCGTCAAAGATATTGTTGGTGTTGGTGTATTCTTATTGGTCTTCTTTGCCATTGTATTTTTTGCACCAGAAATGGGAGGCTATTTCCTTGAACATGCTAACTTTGAACCTGCTAACTCATTAAAAACACCTGAGCATATTGCCCCCGTATGGTATTTTACGCCTTTTTATACCGTATTACGTGCAGTGACAGTATCACCTTTCGCTGGAACAGTAGCGATGTTCCTCGCTATTATTTTCTTATTCTTATTGCCATGGATCGATAAAAATCCAATTAAATCATGGCGCTATAGAAACACGGCTCATACGATAAACCTATTGTTATTTGCTGCTGTATTTATGGTTTTAGGTTATCTTGGTGTAAAGCCCGTGACACCTGAGTTGAAAGAGCTAGGAACTAGAATGACGGAAATATACTTTATCTTCTTTATTGTATTATGGGTTCATAATACGCCTAGCAAAGCAAAATACTTAATGTGGTTTATTATTCTTGCAGGTGTTATCGGCTTGATGGATTTCATCCGCTATAATCCTGAAGCAACTGATGATGCCCAACAGATTGCTTGGCAATGGATTTTTCCTATTGGCTATCTAGCACTTACGCTGTTATTGCCGATGGTGAAACGCTTTAATGATGAGAAGCTAGTTCCAGAGAGGGTAACATCATGAAAAATACCTTAGTTAATAAGCTACCAACTAAGTTGTTAGCTATTATTGCTGCTGTAGCATTGTTACCTGTTCTTTCTTATGCGTCAGGTAATGTAAAACTTGAGTCGGCCAATATTGATTTGACTGACCATAAAAGTTTGCAGAATGGTGCTAAGTATTACATGAACTATTGCTTTGGTTGTCATGCGCTTGCATTTAGTCGTTATAATCGAATGGCAAATGATATTGGTTTCCCTGTTGATCCTGATATTGTTGGCGATGAAATGGCAGCCGCTAATGTGAAGCTGTTGAGTGAGAACCTAATCTTCACTACGAATGATGAGGGTAAGCCAACAAACCCTGGTGCGTTGATGAAGAGTGCCATACCTGCAAAAGATGCAGGCAAATGGTTTGGTGCCCCACCACCTGATTTATCATTAGTTGGTCGTTCAAGAGGTAGTGATTGGATTTATACATACCTAAAGAGCTTCTACTTAGATCCAAAGCGTCCAACAGGTGTTAATAATACAACTTTTCCTAATGTGGGTATGCCACATGTATTATGGGAGTTACAAGGTTGGCAAACGCTTGAATCACATAAAGACGAGAGTGGACA
>DRMA01000193.1 GCA_011375245.1 Thiothrix sp.
AGAGTTCAGCGGTAGTGGACAGGACTTGAGCGTACATCCTGACGTACCATGACATGAATAACGGAGTCCCGAAGGACTAAGCCTAGTCAACTGAGCTTTTGCAAGCTCGCCCCTTTAGGGGTGAGTAGTTGACTCAAAATGGACTAATTACGTTTGCATGATACATCACTTGATATCATTAAACGCAAAAGCTCCTGTGGGAAAACACGCTGACGATAAGCAATGCTAAAAATAGGTATTGTGGTATACGCCGCAAGCTCTTCGCTATTATTCATTGCTTCATTTTTCGCAGCATCCGTTATTTGATTAAGCACGACTGCGACTACTTGTAAACCATACTTGGCGATGGCATCAAGATTCAGTAATACTTGATTAATACAACCAATTTTATCATCTGCTACCAGCAATATGGGCAAGGCTAATTGCTGGGCAAGATCAGCATTTAGGCCGTCACTGGCTAAGGGTGAATAAAAGCCCCCTGCCCCTTCAACATATAAAAAATCATCAGCGTTTATACCAATAAGACACTGCTGTTTAAGCATGGCTACTGATAATGTCTTGCTTTCAAGTGCAGCCGCTCTCGTAGGAGAAACGGCTGTTTTTAATGGATTTGGGCAAATAACCTGTAATGCATCACGATAACCTGCTGCGCGTGCAAGTAAGGCTGTATCGGTTTTGTGTTCCTTATCTTTAGCTGGCCAACCCGATTCTACAGGTTTGCGTACACGTACCTTAATGGCTTGTTGTGATAACGAACGCACAAGTAGCTGTCCAACGTAGGTTTTACCAACATCAGTATTCGTACCTGTGATAAAAAGACCTTGCTGTTTCATATCCATTCCTTATTTTTTATACTCCACCTTTTTCCTACCCAATAGTGTAAACAAACCTTATGCGTATCCCTCGTTTTTTTCAAGCAGACTCTTTTAGTGTTAATCAATCCATTGAACTCTCTCCGCTAAACTACCGCCATGCCATTCAAGTCTTACGCCTAAAAATCACCAACCCACTGATCTTATTCAATGGAACAGGGGGGGAGTATCATGCATATATTATCGAAGTCACTAAAAAGCAAGCCAATGTCATGGTTGAACGCTTTGATGCTATTGAGCGTGAATCCCCGTTACAAACCACCCTTGCACTGGCGCTGATTAAACCTGAAAAAATGGATTATGCCCTGCAAAAAGCCGTGGAACTTGGGGTCACACATATACAACCCTTAATCACTGAGCGCAGTGTGATTCGCCTCAAAGCTAATCAGCTTGAAAAAAAACTAAACCGTTGGCAAGGGATTATCACCAGTGCCTGTGAGCAATCAGGCAGAACACGCCTCCCTCAACTACACTCCCCTATCCCCTTAAACGCCTATCTACAGCATGAATCTCAGCGCAATACATTGCACACATTACGAATTAGTATGTTACCTAACGCCGCACAATCGCTAACCACGCTCCAGCAACCGAATCTCAAAACAGCCATCCAGTTAATCATTGGCCCTGAAGGTGGTTTTACTGATGCCGAAGAAGTCTTACTTAGGCAAGCAGGTACAACAGCTATTTCTTTTGGCTCACGAATCTTACGTGCAGAAACCGCAGCATTAGTAGGGTTAACAGCGCTACAAATGCAATGGGGTGATTATTAAATAAACAAACTGCTTTATCCCAAGAAAGCCAATAGTTTCATTATAGTTCCAACGACACATTCACCCGATTTTCTAAAAAAATACAACTTTATTTTGAATAAATTTATTTATTCAGCTCATAATTGCTTTATCATTAATTTAAGCGATAACAAGATATCATTATTTTTTAGCGCTATAACAGGGCTAGAGAAGGGCTATGTGACTGTTTTCGTATTCAACATAAAAATTAAACTAAATTAAAGAATTGTATTTATGAATTATGTCATCATTGGTGATGTGCATGGAATGCTGGAACCACTAGAAACATTGTTACAAAAATTGGGATTTTTTAAACAAAATGGGGTTTATCAGCACCCTAAATACACCGCTATTTTTGTCGGGGATCTCGTTGATAGAGGTAAACAGCAACGAGGCGTACTAACCTTAGTACGCGCAATGGTTGAATACGGTTCAGCAAAAGCCATTTTAGGCAATCATGAATATTATGTTATTTCTTTTTACAGTATTAACCCACTAACACAACAACCGTTTAAAAAACACACACCTGAATTACTAGAATATCGCCGTGCCTTTCTGCGTGATTATCCTTTTGGTAGTAAAGCAGCAGATGATATTATTAACTGGATGAAAAGCTTACCGTTATTTTTAGAATTAGACGGTTTTCGGGTCGCCCATGCAGCATGGAATACAGAAATTATTGCCCAATTACAACAGCGTATTGGTAAAGCAGGACAACTCTCAAAGGATGACTGGCAAGAGGCTTTAACAGAAGGCACCTCACTAAAAGAAGCCGTAACCATGTTACTACAAGGAGTCTACATATCCATGCCTCTACCCACACAACCTAGCGCAAATCCTATCCCTCCTTCTCATCTCTCTAAACGTTATCGCCTGTATTGGTGGAGAACACAATTCTCAGCATGGAAACATATTGTATGCGCCAAAAAATATCTCGAACGCTTTGAGGATATGCCCGTCCAGCCTAATCTGCTTGCTCAATATAATTATGACGCACAACAACCCCCGCTCTTTTTAGGACATTACTGGTTTACGGGCGAACCTAAATTAATCCAGAAAAATATTGCCTGCGTGGATTATTCTGCCTGTGTAGGTGGACAATTAACCGCTTATGTGTGGAATCAAGCGGATAATCCACAGAAAAAGGGTTTGCGAGAAGATCGCTTTGTTAGTGTTCCCAGTAAGAGTTTTTTGGATGAATAGTCGTTCTGAACAACAGCAAGCCCATTGAAATTATCACAATGCCCCCTATATTTGCCCCATACCCATATCACCTTGATTGCTAT
>DRMA01000194.1 GCA_011375245.1 Thiothrix sp.
CTACAACCGTTATTTTTTACAACGTTTAACTGAAATGGACGTACAACTTCAGTATCGACCTATTGATCAAATCGTTATCAATAACGACTCCATACAACACACCGAAAAAGCCAAGAAAACCCAGCAACAACATCACGAACAGGCGAAAACAGAGAGCCATGAAATAGATAACACACGCTTTAAACAATTGGATAAAGCCTTAATCCATCATCCCGAAACCGTATCCGAAGAAGATAAAGACTCACATGCAGGCTTTCTATTCCGCCAAAAATACCAACTTCCCGAATGGGAAATGACTCCTGAACAAAAAAATCATTACCTGTATTTGGATGCGATTCATGCCCTTGAAAAATGCGAATGTCGCGAGATTATGCAAGCGGATAGAGCCTTTATTCGTCAGATCAGCAAGCATCAACTAAGTAGCTCTATCAGTATTATTAGCGAACAACATAATCTCTTGTTACTGCATAAATTATTAAGCTATACCAACGATCATATGGATGGTACACCGTATACACATCAGAGCTTACGCAATGGCAAACTGGTCAAATTTGTCGGTCGCCATTATCGAGAAATCGTTGCGCTGGATGTCATTGATTTACCCAAACAATGGAAACGAAAACCTGCCTTACTGATGAATTTGCTATTGAAAAAAGTGGGGTATACGGTGAAAAACAGTCGCAAAGCCAATGGTAAACGTAATAAAAAGGGTAATTGTTGTTTCGATTATACTTTTAGCGCACAGCCAATAGCAGAGATTGAGCAACTTTGCCAACAACGCCAGCAGGTGCAACAGACGTGGAGAGATACGATAATGGGACAAATAATCTGTCCAGAAAAAAAGGTTAGCAGTACGCAGAAACCGTGCTTTTAAGCTAAAATAACATGCCCTTATCGCATAGAAATCCGATAGAGTGTCGGTATTGCAATCAATGTTAACACAGTAGAAAATCCAACCCCCCAAACAATAGAAGTTGCCACAGGTCCCCACAATAACGATTCCCCACCCATCCCTGTGGCTAACGAAAACAATCCTGCAATAGTGGTAAATGAGGTAATAATAATTGGAATCACCCGACGACGCGCAGCATAAACAATGGCATGAGTCACTTTCATTCCTGCTAGTCGTCGGTCATTAGCTGCTGAAATCAATACAATCGCGGCATTCACCGCAATCCCCGCTAATGCCACGATGCCATAAAGTGTATACAAACTCATCGGGTTTTGTGTGAGTAATAAACCAAAAATGACTCCTGTAAATGCCATTGGCACTGTTGTTAATATCATTAATGGTTGAAAGAAACTTTTAAATTGCGTTCCCATTATCAAGTACATGAGTCCAATTCCCATAATAAACAAAGCGCCAATCTGACTTAAGCTTTCTTTAATATCATCAAGCTGTCCTGCAAAGCTTAGATCAATGTTTGGAAATTCATGTTTTGCGTTATTCCACTGTTCTAATAATAGTTTGTTTGCAGCAACGGTATCTAAATCACATTTTGTGTAATCAATATCACTGCCACGACATTCCCAAAAACCCGCTTCTGTTTCGTGTTTTTTTAAGTCAGCAGATAAGGTAATAGTGCGGCGAAAGTTATAGTGTTTAATATTGCTCATCGACAAGGTGCGGACTTGCTCAACAAGGGAACTTAGCGGTACACTGCCACCTTTTGGGCTAGGAAGGGTAAAACGTAACAACTCAGAAATATCTTTAAATTTTGTAGGTTGTGCTTTAACACGAATTTGTACTTTTTCTCCTTTATCTTGCAAATCTGCAATGACCTCACCGTCTACTAATAAACGTAAAACACGTGCAATTTCATTGGCATTAATACCCGCACGGCGTATAGCATCGTGCTTTAACGTTAGTTTCAGTTCTTTGCGTGGTGGTGTTGAGTCATCAGTAATACTCGTCAATCCACCTATATTAGTTAAAATCTCGCGTAATTTTTCAGTTGCTTTACGCACTTCTTGATAGTCATCACCGCGTACTTTGACATTAATGGCTTTCTCAGCAGGTGGGCCGCCAGCTAATTGAAGAAAAGAAATACTATCTGCACCTGTGATGCTGACGACATCTTCGCGCATTCCCTCAACAATTTCGGAAACAGCCCGCGACCCTGCAGAAACAGGGTTAAGGCTAACAACCACTTGTGCATAACGTTCGCCATAGATGGGTTCTATATCAGTAAACATTAGCCCTGCATAAGCAGCAACGGAACGAGCATCTTTGGGTTGTAGGTGTTTGCGAATACGTGCTTCGACTTCTATCGCCTTTTGCAAACTTTTATCTAAGGGCGTTGCACTGGGCATTTCAATACTGACATAGAAAATTCGCAATGTATCTGCTGCAAAAAAATCCATTTTGATTAAGCCTGTTCCCATAACACCCACTGCAATAAAAAAGGTGAGTAAAATGGTGCTTAAGGTGAGTTTTGGATAACGTAATATTTTAATTAATAAACGCGAATATTTTAGCTGAATCCAATGTGTCATTTTCATGCGCATGCGCTGTATACGTGAAGGCTTGGCAAAACTGATCTTCATCATACTGATGTGCGAAGGTAGCATCCAAAAGGCTTCAACTAAACTAATGGCGAGTGCAAGGGTGACAACCAGTGGGATTACTTTCATAAACTCACCCAAAATACCAGGCAAAAGCATGAGAGGTAGAAAAGCTGCCATTGTGGTTAGCACAGCACTTGTTACAGGCATGGCGACTTCTTTTAATGACTCTGTTGCAGCGGTAAGGCTATCAACCCCACGTTGCAGACGATAATAAATGGCTTCTACAACAACAACTGCATCATCAACTAACATGCCTAGTACTATAACAACCGCTAATAGTACGCTAACATTAAGTGTTTGCCCTTGGCTGAGCAGTATCCAAAATGTTCCTGCAAGAATAAAGGGAATGGCAATCATCGTCAAAAAGGCAATGCGTGTGCCAAGAAAAATCCAAGCGATGACGAGTACCATTACTAGTCCAATTAATGCGTTAGTTTGCATGACACTAATTGCTTCACGTGTTGGAATGGTCTGATCATCAATCAGTTTGAGTTGTACACCTGTTGTGTCACTGTATTGGTTTTTTTCATTAATATAGGTTTTTAGTCGATCAACAAGATGCAATACATTGGTATTATCTTGTTTTAAGACTGAAAATAAAACGGCAGGTTTGCCTTCTATACTGACATCTTGTGTTGATTTTTCACGGCTGCGCTGAATGGTTGCAAGAC
>DRMA01000195.1 GCA_011375245.1 Thiothrix sp.
ACAAGGAGTTTATCAGGATAAATTGCGTGTTATTGTCACTACGCCCTAGCTTTCTTTCCTGAATGTCTGGTGATGTTGCTAAAATTGATAAACAACTATTTTTATCTAGGCTTGGCATTGTTTTTTATCTTTGTTATGCAAGATATAGGGTCATTAAAAATAGCATGGCTTGAAGTGTTGCAAAAACAAGAAACGTTTAAGATTTATAGTGGTTTATTGTTGTTAGCTTATCTTTTAGCACAGTTTGTTATTCCTTATAACAAACTTTGTGAAATACCTTATGTTACAAGGGAATCTAGTTATAACCAGCATAAACAGCGTGGTGCATTAGCACCATTATTCTTTTTTATCCATTCGACGACTTGGGGTGTTGCTTACTTATTGTTATTGAGTTTGATCTATTTCGCCAATTTTCTTGTTGGGTTATTTAATTATGAGCGAATAAAAAATCCTATTTTGCGTAGGCGCTTTTTTAAAAGCTGGTTGCTTTTGCATATTACTTTAGCGGTTGTACTCATGGCTCTAGTGGGGTTTCATTTATATGTAGTGGTATCGTATTAAGTGATGAAAACAGCATATAAGGGGTATATCATTGGGGGGATTGTTTCTGTTGTTTTATTGTGGCTATTGAGTTTATCTACTTTCCACTTTTTGCGTATGCCAGGTGCTTTGCATAATGGGCATGAAACATTGGCATGTAATGAATGCCATGAGCAAGCAGAGGGATCATTTAGACAACAAATTCAGGCAAATATACGCTATTTGATTGGGCAGCGCTCAACACTTGCCAGCTTTAATTTTGTTGTGCCTGATAATAATGACTGTCTAGCCTGTCATCAACGTGAAGATGATCGACATCCTGTGTATCGTTTTAATGAACCTCGTTTTAGTGAAGCACGAAAAGCGGTTCAAGCGCAGTTTTGTGTTTCTTGTCATCAGCAGCATCAGGGCGTAATGTTCACTGCTGATGCGCAAAATTGCCGTTATTGCCATAAGGATATGCGTTTAAACGATGATCCTTTAACAACGTCGCATCAGAGCTTAATTAAGCAGAAACGTTGGGATAGTTGTTTAGCGTGCCATGATTTCCATGGTAATCATCAGATGCAAATACCTATAACTGATGATGCAATGTTGGATAAAAAAGCACTCAGTGATTATTTGGCAGGGAAAATAAATAGTGACCCTTATGCCGAGAAAAAATTAGTCTCTGCAAAAGAAACCCGTTATGAAAATTAAACCAATGAATAAAATTGATAGAATTGTGATTATTATCATGATTTTGATTGGAATTTATTTGTTTGTCAGTGCGCCTGTTGCGTTAGATGATGAGCAACAACAAAAAGGGCAGCGTATTCCTGTGAAGCTTATGTTTCAAATTGTAGCAGAAGAAAATAATAGGATTCGTAAACAATGGACAAAACATATTGTTGGAGAAGGTAAAAACGTTGGTTTTCACTTTGGTGAAAATTGGCGTAAAAAAGGCGAAGATAAAGGACCTTTGCCCGCTTTGTTTTTACGTGAAGTTGCCGCTTATTTAGAAAAAAGTCCTGTGTCATTAAGTCTTTTTTTAGGATCTGATTTTCCGATTAATCGTGCTAATAAATTTAAAGGTTTTCAGGCAGAAATCTTTCAAATAATGAAAAAAACTAACCAAAATCAATATTTTTTTGATAATGAGGTACAGCGTTATACTGCAATGTTTCCTGATAATGTTGTCGTTTCTACCTGTGCAAGTTGTCATAATGAACATCCTGATACACCAAAAAAGGACTGGGTAATGGGTGATATGATGGGCGCAACCACATGGGCTTATCCAAAAGATACGCTAACACGTGATGAACTTATTATGATTATTAGTGAGTTGAGACATGCTTTTGCCAAGACTTATACAGCGTTTGTGCAAAAAAGCCAGACATTTGTAAATAAGCCACTGGTTGGAGAACAATGGCCTGTGGATGGTTACTTTCTTCCAAGTGTGGGGGTATTTATGCAACGTTTTGAAAAATCAGCAGCAGAGTCTACGTTAAACTTATTATTGAAATAGATTGAAATATAATCAATAAATGTTTTTTTGTAGAGATGTTTTAAGTTAGGAGGAAATTTATCCGTAAGGTTACTTGTTTCGGAAAGAGAGAAAAGGTAGGCTCTGCTAACCTTCATAGCCATGAACAAGGATATAACCAATGCTAAATAGAGTTCCAAATGCTAACCATTATGCTATAGCCTCAGAGACACTTTTATCTATAAGGAAGGCGCAGAAACCTGCTGCAGATGAAATGGAGGCAAAGGCAAAACACATTATGCAGTTAAGAAAGGCTTCTGCTGCGAGGCTTAGGGCGAGGAAAGAAGCGAAGGCTAATAATGTTAAATAGATAAAAATAATGGTTTTAATATTTTAGCCAACTTGCCAATAGCCCGCATTCTGCGAATAAGCTGCGGGCTACCAATACGAGTCAATCAATCACGTCTTAATTCCCGCCAACTCCTGATCCCCGTAGTAAACATATCCTTAATAGTAAAACTCGTATTAATTCCTGTGCCTTGAGTGGTGGTTTGTTCAGCCATACCTAAACCCAGTAATTTATCAGAGCCTTTTAGGTCAACAATATGCAGTGTTTTTGCATGACCAATTCCCATTTCAATAGTCGTGGTTATTTCTGTGCTATTACTGGTGTTGTAGAACGTTTTGCTTGGGAAATGACCATCAGTAAGGCGGTATAAATAATAAAAAGCAGCCCCCTTACAATTATTACCTGTTGGTGCTTGCATAATAGGCAATACAATACTATCTGCAACAACATACGCATTTGCGGTGATGATGGCTCCTGCTGTTAATGATGCAATATTGCTATCAACGGTTGGATTTACGCCATTTGTCCAGTGCTTATTTTCACCTGCATAACTTGTTGTCCATGCTTTTATCCATGAAGCACTCGTTGAGTCATAGGTATAAACGCTTAGACGGTTATTAGATTGAGCGCGTAAATAGTGCTGGTTATTGTTGTTAGAGGTTACGCTACCAATATAGCTTATGGCTGATATTCCGCCTAATGTGATTATGCTACTCGTAAGATCATTACTAATATTGCTTGTTGTGCTTAATGTGCCATTAGTTAATAAATTAGCGGCGTAAATATTACCATTGCTATCACCTAAATACAGTTTCTTTCCACCTGCTTGGCTTAGGTCAGCCATTACATAAGGTGTTGAAGTCGCGTTAAAGGGTAAGGAAATTTCATAAGTAGTACTACTATCAGTGACACTATAAATATACAGGCTTGAGCTATTAGTGGCTGTGTTTGTGGCAATAAAGACGCTATATACTTTACTATTATCACGAAAATAGGCGCGTTCGCCATTATTAGGCGCGATTGTTTTTGTGTTGCTGAGATCGATATCCCACACAATTTCATCTAAATCACTGGCGGTATCATTGGTTAGATTTAATACATATTGTCCAAGACCTTGTTTATAGCTACCAATGATATAGGTCTTATAGTTGCCTGAATGTTTTAAATCTAATACATCAATTTTTCCTTGCATGGCATGCTGATCCGACATAGTGGGCTTTTGTAATTCTTTAACAAGGCTGCGTGGCATCCAACCCCAGCCTAAATGCCCATTACTTTGATTGAATGCATACAAAAAGCCATCATCACTGCTGGTAAGTATGCGCTTTGTGCGTTGTGAAAGGGTGTTGGTATAAAAAGTACGGTAATCACTATCATTGAGATAGCTGAGTGTATCTATTGTTGTCGTAATCAATGCAAGATTGTTGTTGGGTGATAAAGCGCCCAATGCACTTGCATAAAGGACATTTTTCAGTGTGGTGATAGCGGATGTGCTCGTCATATTGAAGGCAGCATTATCTAGCGTATTGAATGTTTGTTTTACCTGACTTGTATTATTTGAATAGAGTGATGTTGTGCGTGCTGCTTCGGTCATTTGCGTAGCTGCATCCCATAGTGCTGTGCCTGTTGGTAAACCAGAAGCATTCACGCTATAAGCCTGTAGATGACCTGTTTTTGAGAGTATTGTTGTTGATCCAAGAAAAAGTTTATCGCCTGTTGTTAAACTAGCCGTTGGTGATAAGCCTGCATTGATATTACCTATTAATGCAGTACACTGATTATTATTGCTGCATGTTGCTGAGTTGAGTGTACTTTGATTATTAGAAACTCGAATAGTCATTGTGTCATCAATAGTACTTTGTCCTACTTGTTTGATAACAATTCGATAACGCCCATCTCCCACATTACCCGTATTTGCCAACGCATCGTTGGCGGTTACTGTAACATCTTGTCCTGTTGAAAACTCAGTAAGATGCCAGTCATTAGGTGTGGTTGGTTCTTCATAACTTAGAACTATTTTCGACCAATCTGTAATAGAACTACCATCTTTTTGTTGGATATAATCTCGAATATTAAAGGTTTCATTAGGGTTAATATTGAGGTTATAGGTACAAAATTCAGCTTCAGCAGGGGGTGTTGTGGGTGCAGTAGGTACAGTAGGAATGGTAAGAATAATATTGGTGGTAAAAATCAGATCTTGATTAGAACCTGAATTAAGATCCATTGATGTTGAACCCGCCGTAAAGTTACCTGTTAAGGTATCAATATCAAGTGCAGGACCATGGTCTCCATTAGCAAAATCGCTAGGAAAATTGGGGAAAGTAGTATCCGATGTTTCCATATATTCACCAGGAATGCCCTCATCGCCTTGTATAGAAACAACGGTCAATGCACCTGCTGTTGAAGTGGTGGGAACTTGGAAACCTGATACACTGGTTGAAATACCTTCCGATAGATAACCTCTTATACCATCATAAATGTAGATTTTTTTGTTGTCAGTGATGGCGGGGTCTTCATACACAATAAGCAAATTCCACGCACGAACATTTTCTTCTGAATAGGCACATGCAGAGTTTGAAGCACCGCCTTGTACATCAACGGTATAAGTCCCATTAGGATTAGCGCTTACTTGGGCAGTAACATCAGCAAAACGTCCGCTGTATTTCCAATTGCCACCCCATCCTGCTTTTGTTGTGTGTAGTTGACGTGTAGCGGTAATGGTTTCAAAGCTGTTAGGAAAGGTGACAGGTGCAGTATTGGCTATTTGAATAAACGGGTAGTTATCGCCTGATGTATTATTGCTAGTCATGGCATACCAGTATAAATAGGCCGCTTTAACGATTGCACCTGTTGGTAGGCTTATCGTGTCTGAGGTTTGATTGCCATTGCCACAGTCTCCTGTTCCACCTGTCTCGTTTAATTCAGAGTTCCCTGCTGTTGCAAGTGCAATATTGCCCTCAAAGCTGTTATATAGGGAGATTGTTTGTGCTGCTGCAGGAGTGATATTCAGTAAGAGTAGCAACGCGAGTAAAGGATAGCGTTGAGTGATTATTTTTTGTAAAAAAAACAAGCAAGATAAGATTGATTTCATAGGGGTTAAGTGCTCAGTTTTTATTATTTTTATCCATTGCTACCATTACATTTTATGGAGGCGAGGTAGTGAAAAAATGTTGATTCTGAGCGTAGTGTTTTGTTTCTGTATCTAGGATGAATTCAGGGTAGAAGGCGGTTTGTTTGTTTTTATGATGGTGATGCGATTGATAACTATAATCATATTTATTTATAGTGGATTTTTTTATTTAAATAAGATATTTTGGTGTAAAAATAATAAGCAATAGATGCCAGATATTATGAAATAACATGCATTATCTGAGTATCTGTATAAATATTCTAAGAATTAGCTAAAAAGCGAGTGGGCTTTTAAACAGGGGATTGTCGTTATGTCTAAAATTTATTCTTTATGGTTTGCTATCATTGTGATGATAGGTGGATTTTTTCCTGTTTATGCGCTCACACCTGTTTATACTTTGAATGAAGTATCAGGTAGTTTAGAGAGTTATCT
>DRMA01000196.1 GCA_011375245.1 Thiothrix sp.
CATTGTATAAGCTTAAGTCAGCGTTTTGTACGAGCAAGCCACCATTAACACGTTTATATTCAAAACGTTCGTGTGTTGCTTGTGCTGTTGAAAATTCACCACATTCTAGTAAACGAACATTTTCCTTACTACTCATAATTGTAATGGCTTCGGGTGACAGAGTAGGGGCGATAATAACTTCAACAAATTGACGATCAACAATAGCTTGCGCTGTTGCAGCATCAAGCATTTGATTGAAGGCAATAATGCCACCAAAGGCAGACTCTGGATCTGTTTGAAATGCTCGATTATAAGCATTAAGTAATGAATCGCCATAAGCAACACCACAAGGGTTAGCATGTTTAACAATGACACAGGCAGGTTTGTCCCTAAATTGCTTTACACATTCAAGGGCTGCATCAGTATCAGCGATATTATTATATGACAGGTCTTTGCCTTGAATTTGTTTTGCAGTGGAGATAGAGGTTTCTGTTAGATTTTTCTCAATATAAAATGCACCTTGTTGATGTGGGTTTTCACCATAACGCATAGAAATTGGTGTTTTATCGAGTTGTAAGTTAAAGGTGCGTGGGAAGATTGAATCTGTGTTATTGATTTTAGTACCTAGGTAATTTGCAATCATGCCATCATAACGTGCAGTATGCTCAAAGGCTTTTGTGGCTAAATCAAGGCGAATAGCATGGCTAATTGCCCCTTGGTTTTGTTCTAGTTCTTGCTCAATGGTTTGATAGTCCTCAGGATCAACAATAATAGTGACATGTGCATGGTTTTTAGCACTGGCTCTCACCATAGTAGGACCACCAATGTCGATATTTTCAATTGCATCTTCTAAGGTGCAGTCTGGCTTTGCAATAGTTGTTTCAAAGGGATACAAATTGACAATGATAAGGTCGATAGCAGGAATATTATGTTCCTGCATAATAGCAGCATCAACATCGCGTCTACCTAATATACCACCATGTATTTTGGGGTGTAGGGTTTTCACGCGTCCATCCATCATTTCAGGGAAACCTGTGTAATCAGAGACCTCAATAACAGGAATTGCATGGTCAGCTAATAATTTAGCAGTACCACCTGTTGAGATAATTTCAATGTCTTTTTTAGCAAGGTATTGGGCGAATTCTACAATATTGGTTTTATCCGAGACGCTAATTAATGCACGGGTTACAGGGAGCTTGGCTGTCATGTGTTTTCCTAGGGGATTAGTTTATTACGCAGGGAATTGTATGTGATTTGGCGGGCTTCATCGTAAAAATTCCTCTTCATTTTTTAGTGAGAGCTACCATCTGGAAGGGCGTATTGTTTCAGTCAGATGTTTTACAGCGAGTAGCGACGCTAATTAAGCTATTTTTGTAGCAAGAAATGGAGTCATATTATCAATGGCAAATGTTTCTGCTTTGTCAGCCTGACGGGCTTTATATTCAAGTTCGTTATTACCCAAGCCACGCTCTGATATCACCAAACGATGTGGAATACCAATAAGTTCTAAATCAGCAAACATCGCCCCTGGGCGCATATTTCGATCATCAAGCAACACATCATAGCCTACACCCATTAATTCACTATAGAGCTTGTTTGCCATTACTTTTACGCTGTTTGATTTATGATAGTTGATGGGAACGATAGCGAGTTGAAACGGTGCAATGGCCTCAGGCCAGAGAATACCATTTTCGTCATGGTTTTGTTCGATACTTGCGCCAACAATGCGCGATACACCAATGCCATAACACCCCATGGTCATCACTTCTGCCTTACCATTTTCATTGAGGACAGTTGCTTGTAATGCTTCAGAGTATTTTCTACCAAGTTGGAAGATATGCCCAACTTCAATACCTCTAACAATGGACAAGATGCCTTTACCATCTGGGCTTGGGTCGCCATCAATAACATTACGTAAGTCGGCAAAACGTTGTGGTTCAGGAATATCACGTTCCCAGTTTGTGGCAATAAGATGTTTTCCGTCTCTGTTTGCACCACAAACAAAATCGGATAGGGGTTTTACTGCATGGTCAGCAATAATAGGGATTTTTAATCCAAGCGGACCAATAGAACCTGCTTTACAGCCAACAGTGGCAAATATTTGTTCGTCGTTAGCAAACTCAAAGGGTGATTTAATCCCTTCTATTTTTTCAGCCTTAATTTTATTAAGTTCATGGTCACCACGAATAAGTAAAGCAATTACAGGATGCTCCTCACTATCACCTTTAACCAGTAGTGTTTTAATGATTCTTGCAGGTGAAACATTTAAGGAGAGTGATAGTTCTTCAATGGTTTTTTGATGTGGTGTATCAATCGTTCTCATGCCTGCTTCTGGTTCAGCGCGTTCAGTGGTATGAGGAATAGCCTCTGCTTTTTCGACATTGGCTGCATAGTCTGATTCAGAGGAAAAAGCAATGGCATCTTCTCCTGAGTCTGCAAGCACATGAAACTCATGTGATGCACTACCACCAATTGCCCCTGTATCAGCATCTACTGCGCGAAAGTGTAAACCTAAGCGTGTGAAAATACGCTGGTAGGTTTGATGCATTATGTCATAGGTTTCTTGCAAGGATTCTTGGCTTAAGTGAAATGAATAGGCATCTTTCATTAGAAATTCACGCGCACGCATAACGCCGAAACGAGGGCGTACCTCATCACGGAATTTGTTTTGTATCTGATAATAATTAATAGGGAGTTGTTTATAACTGGTTAAATCTTTACGGGCATAATCGGTGATAATTTCTTCATGTGTCGGGCCATAACAGTAGTCGCGTTGGTGACGATCATGGAAACGTAGTAGTTCAGCACCATATTGCTCCCAGCGTCCTGATTCTTGCCACAGTTCAGCAGGTTGTATAGTAGGCATCAGTAGCTCGACACCTCCAGCTTTATTCATTTCGGTTCTGATAATAGCCTCAACATTACGCAAAACACGTAAGCCAAGCGGCATCCATGTATAAAGACCTGAAGTAAGGCGGCGTATTAGTCCTGCTCTTAACATAAGCTGATGGCTAATGATTTCAGCATCTGCTGGTGTTTCACGTAGGGTAGACAGTGGAAATTGTGATGTTCTCATAGGTGCTACTAATCAGAAAAAATATTATTAGGTGGGAGGCCAGAAGAACGTGGTTGACGTGTTCTGGCTATTATTAAAAAATAAGGTCAAGATTATAACTGACAAAATCCTTAATCAGAAGAGAACAATCAGATGTGCTGTAGAATGGTTTATGTTGCACATTTATTCTTAATAACAATTTGTATCTCTTTTATTTTCTCTTTTCTTTGTTCAGCAGAAAGTAAAGCTGTTTTTCCTCCTTCTTCCCATGCGATAGGTGTATCTTGTTGTAAAGCGGTAAGATTGTTTGTTTGTTGATCACAATAAGCAGCTAGTTTTTTTGTATAGACTTCAGAGGTTTGCTTTTGTGTTTGTTCTGTTTTTGTGAGTTCGGTTGTGGGGTCAGACGTAGTATTTGTTGGTGGTTGTTTATTTTTTTTTGTTCTATCACGCTCTGGTGACCCTGTTTTTGGAATATAGCGATGCTCTTTTTCAGCTGTTTTTTTTGCTGCTAAACCTGCAGCTTTGCGAATTTTTTCTTCTATGTCTTTCTCAATTATTTTTCCTGGAGCAGGGCGATCCGTGTAATGAACCTTTTTGTTAGCATCAACCCATTTGTAAACCCCTGTATCTGTTTTTGCAAAAGTGGTATGGCTAAATGTGTTTAATAGGACGAAAGCTGCGCTATAGATATATTTATTCATAATATTATTGGTGAGTTAATTTTTTAGACGAAGTCATTACTATCGTTTGGTGGTATCAAGCATAGTAAATTATGAAAAAACGTAAAACATGCGTTTTCAGATTATTGGTGTTTTAAGTTGTTAAATATTCTCTGCTTTCCAGTGCAAGTCTATTTGAGGATCAAAAACAGTAATGCTACCTTCTTCGGTATCAATATTCTTTGGTAAGGGTAATGGTATAGCAGAACGTTTTAAGCATATTTTATGGGTATTGATAGGGAGTTTATAAAAGGCAGGGCCATGTAGTGAGGTAAAGCCTTCTAATTTATCCAAGGCGTTTTCTTGTTCAAATACCTGCGCAATAATGGATAAGGTGTTGGCAACATTAAAAACGCCTGCACAGCCACAACTACTTTCTTTAGCATGATCTACGTGTGGTGCTGAGTCAGTGCCTAAGAAAAAATGAATATCACCACTGGTTACTGCTTTTACCAGAGCGAGGCGGTGTATTTCTCGCTTTGCTACAGGGAGGCAATAATAATGCGGCTTAATACCGCCTACCAGCATTGCATTACGATTAATCACTAGATGATGTGGAGTGACAGTTGCCGCCGTATTGTTATCACAGGATTGAACATAATCGACACCTTCTTTTGTCGTTAGATGCTCAAAGACAATATTGAGCTTTGGAAAGCGTTGACGGATTGGTATTAGTTTTGTATCAATAAAGACCGCTTCCCGATCAAAAATATCAATATCGTTATCAACCACTTCGCCATGCACTAAAAAAGGCATGCCAATTTCTTCCATGACTTCCAGCACAGGGTAGATATTTTCAATATTTTTAACCCCCGCAGCGGAATTTGTTGTTGCCCCCGCAGGGTAAAGCTTTACGGCATTAATATGTCCTGATAAATAGCCTTGACGAACATCTTCGGCATCTGTTTGTTCTGTCATATAAAGCGTCATTAAAGGCGTAAAATGGCTTTCTTGAGGTAACAAAGCTTGAATTTGTTGCTGATAGCGAGTGGCATCTTTTGTCGATATCACAGGTGGTTGCAAGTTTGGCATAACAATGGCACGCCCAAAATGTTTGGTGCTGAACGGTAAGACATGGGCTAACAGTGCATCACTACGTAAATGTACATGCCAGTCATCAGGCATGGTTATTGTCAGGCTTGTTCTGTTGTTTGTCATTGAAACTCCTCTCACTTTAAACCGCCAAAACCGCCAATATTTTGTTTAAATATTGCGCTATTGGTTGTGATTAGGGAGTGAGCTTCCCTGAGTCCTGTGACTTCCAGAACTTTAGTTAAAAACCGAATCAGGATATTCCGACTACCATGAGC
>DRMA01000197.1 GCA_011375245.1 Thiothrix sp.
ACCAGTTAGTTGCAATTGTTTCGCCAACGCATAAGCTAGCTAAGCGCAAGAAAGTGTCTTTAGCAGATATGATGAAATACCCTTTTGTTTGTCGTGAAGAAGGCTCAGGAACACGCGAAGTTATTTCAGCGAAGCTAAAAGCAGCAGGATTGGATCGGCAATCATTGAAAAATACGATGGAGCTTGGCAGTCCTGAGGCTGTGAAAGGCGCAGTAGAAGCTGATATGGGTGTTTCTATTTTATCAAGTGTCAGTGTTGCTAAAGAAATCAAATTAGGTACATTGGTCGCAATTCCTTTGTCACCTAAAATAACACGCAATTTTTCCTTTGTTAGACAATCACATAAGTTCCGTGCACCTGCAATGGAAGAGTTATTAGAATTTGCCCGTGCTTATTGTAAAGAAATTAAAACGTAACAAAAGGGCATAAAAAATAATATATTTTTTCTAGTTGCGGAGCCTTAGCTTCGCAACTTAATCAACTTGATTTCCCCCTGTTGAAAACGTCTTTTCATCACAATAGCATCTTCTCTACCCTTTCCATGGGGATAGTAATTTTTACGCACTCCAACCTTCTTGAAATTATTATTCAAATATAAATATAGTGCTGCTTTATTGCTAGGTCTTACCTCAAGGAAACATGATGTTATACGCATGGCTTCACCTAGTTTTATGGCTTGTTTTAGTAAAGCAGTGCCTAGTTTCATTCCTTGTTTTTTAGGATCAATACAAATGTTTAAGATATGCATTTCATTCGCTGCAATGGTGATAATTAAATAGCCCAATAAACTATTAGTATTTGTTTGTTTTAATGACCAGCAGGAATAGCCTACCCGTAAACAATCGTTAAAAATCCCTTCTGTCCAAGGTTCTGGGTAAGCAATGACCTCAATCGCCATGATTTGTGGAATATCCGCTTGCGTCATAGGTAAGAGAGCAAGATGAGTGAGCTTAGGGTGTTGTATATGCATCAGTAGATGGTTTCCTACGCTTGTTGATAGATAATAGTTGCTCTTGTACTTGTTGAAGGTCTTTCCATGCTTTCGCTTTTGCACCCGTTTGGCGTAATAAGTAAGCGGGGTGATAGGTGGTAATAAGAGGAGTATTAGAGGGTTCCAATCTATGTATTTTGTTACGTAGCTGAGCCAATGAGTTAGTGGATCTTAATAGTTGTTGTGCTGCGACACGTCCCACTACAAGAATAAGATCGGGTTGAATGAGTTTTATTTGTTGCTCAATAAAGCCATAACATTGTTTTAATTCTTTTTTATAGGGGGGGCGGTTATTAGGGGGGCGGCACTTAATAAGGTTAGTTAGATAAACATTTTGTGTTTTAATATTAATGGAATTCAACATATTTGTTAGTAATTGTGCTGTTTTCCCTGCAAATGGCAAGCCTTGTCGGTCTTCATCATCAGCAGGTGCATGACCAATGATCATTAGTGATGCATGATGATTTCCTTGACCAGTAATTGCTTGGTTACGTTCTTTTGCTAGTACACATTGCTGGCATGTTGCCACAGTTGCTTTTAAATCTGACCAATCAAGTGTTGCATAATCAATAGGAACAGTTTGTGTTTCTGTTTTTGGAGACTTGGAAAAAGGGGGAGGATTTTTTGATGTCGGTTGTGCTGTTGGTTGAAAGCTAGGCTTTTTGGATATATTGGTTGTTAATTTGCTAACATTATGTGGTCCATTTTCTACGATTTTTCCTACGTTATCATGGTAAGAAGACTCATGGTTTTTATCACGTTGTTGCCAGACAGTAATGCCCATGGCTGATAAATAGATATGTCGTTGCTGCTGATTCATAGAAACACTGATGTTGTTACCATTAGCCGAAGAAGATGGGGAAGTGTTGACATAAGTCATGTCAGCTTTTCTGTTTTCCCCACTTTTCTCGTTTCTTTAACTATACACCATCATGGTCATATTGAGGATGTTGACGTTTAATAACAGTATGAAGTTTATTCAATGCATCAATATAAGATTTAGCAGAAGCAATAACAATATCGGTATGCGCACCATAGCCATAAACGATACGTTCATTAATTTGTAATTGTATTGTTACCTCGCCCTGAGCATCTGTGCCACGGGTAATGTTATTTACGGAATATAATTTCAACTCTGCGCGTGACTGTACAATAGTTTCAATCGCCTTGAAAACAGCATCTACAGGTCCCCCCCCCTTGGATTTTGCTGTTTGTTCTTCACCAACCACTTTGATGGATACGGTTGCTTGAGGTGTTTCTCCTGTTTCAGAGCATACTTCTGAATAAACGAGTTCATAGATATCATCAACGTTTGCATTCTTATTTTGTGAGACAAGAAGGGTTAAGTCTTCATCGAAAATCTCATGTTTACGATCTGCTAAGTTTTTAAAGCGGGCGAATGCTTGGTTTAATTCTTCGTCGGATTCAAATTCAACATTAAGTTCTTTTAAGCGTGTTTTAAAAGCATTTCTACCTGAATGTTTACCAAGTACAATTTTATTATCACTCCAACCGACATCTTGTGCCAACATGATCTCGTAGGTTTCCCGTGCCTTTAGTACACCATCTTGGTGAATGCCTGATTCATGAGCAAATGCATTTTTGCCGACAATAGCCTTGTTGGGTTGCACAGGAAAACCAGTGATACGTGAGACAAGGCGTGATGCGGGTACAATATGCGTTGTATCAATACGTGTATCACAGCCAAAAACATCTTGTCGAGTGCGTACAGCCATAACTATTTCCTCTAGCGCTGCATTGCCTGCACGTTCACCTAAGCCGTTGATAGTACACTCCACTTGGCGTGCACCATTTAATACTGCCGCTAATGAGTTGCTAACGGCTAAGCCAAGGTCATTGTGACAATGGGAGGAGAAAATAGCTTTGTCAGCATTGGGAATGGTTTCTAATAAGTGGCGAATTAATGCACCAAATTGGTGGGGAAGGGTGTAACCAACTGTATCAGGGATGTTGATTGTTGTTGCCCCTGCATTAATCGTCGCTTCAATAATGCGGCAAAGAAATTCAGGATTGGAGCGTCCCGCATCCTCAGCGGAGAATTCAATATTATCAGTATATTGACGAGCCTTTTTGACAGCACGAATCGCCATTTCAACGACCTCATCAGGCTGCATGTTTAATTTTGCCTGCATATGGATGGGGGATGTAGCGATGAATGTATGGATGCGTGAAGAAGCTGCATTTTTAAGAGCTTCGCCAGCGACCTCAATGTCTTTATCCAAAGCACGTGAAAGGCCACAGATAGTGCTATCTTTAATGGTTTCAGCGATGGTTTTGACTGCTTTGAAATCATCGGGGCTGGCAATTGGGAAGCCTGCTTCAATGACATCTACTTTTAGGTTTTCAAGCATTTTAGCAATGTACACTTTTTCATCAATGGTCATTGATGCGCCAGGGCTTTGTTCGCCATCACGTAATGTCGTATCAAATATAATTAATTGATTTTGTGGCATGGGGTAATTACTCCATTTATGTCATTAGTAGTAAGAGTAAGGGGGCTTGTTAGTTTTGCACTCAATAATACTAACAACAAATAATTTCTATCATTCTAGCCAATTATGTCTAGAAAAAAGGGATAAAGTAAATGTGCGTTGTTCCTCGCCAGGAAATATTAAAATGCCCAAACGGGCAGAAAGCGCAAGAGGAAAGAAAAAGACAAAAGGAGACCAGTAGAATAAGTATTCCAAAAAAAAGAATAATTTGTAGGACTTGAGTCGACCATGCTGTCTTTAGGCATCGTTGTGATAGGATAGAGAGTCGCAACGATACACCATTTAAACACTTGTATTCAAGCTAAATTTTTTTACTATTCACGAGTATGCTGATCGTTGGTGCTTTTTTTACGCTTTAGTAGCCAAGCTAAAGGACCAGAGAGTGTATATAATAAAGCAGTAATAAAAAGAACTTTAGGAGGGTCAATCGCAGTAAGAGCAAAGATTAATGCCATTATAACAACAGCAGTATGAGGAACTTTATTTTTGATATTAAAATCTTTAAAGCTGCGAAACTTGATATTACTAACCATTAATAGAGCTGTACCTAGAGTAATTACTAAGCCAAGTATTTGTGTGCTTTCACCATCAATATTAAGATCATTAAATACCCATACCATACCGACCATCACCGCTGCGGCGGTTGGACTGGGTAAGCCAATAAAGTATTTTTTTTCATCAATATCTTGTGTGTTAAAGCGAGCTAATCGAATCGCAGCACAAGCAACATAGATAAAAGCAACCATCCAACCTAGTTTTCCCCATGAAATGCTAACTTCTTTCATGTGAATGAGCGCCCATAAGTAAATAATAAGCGCAGGTGCAAGACCAAATGAAACTAAGTCTGACAGACTATCATATTCCGCTCCAAATGCACTTTGGGCATTAACCATACGAGCAACACGCCCATCAAGTCCATCAAGAATCATTGCAACAAAAACAGCAATAGCAGCGACTTCAAAGCGGCTATTCATTGCTGCAAGAATGGCATAAAAGCCACAAAATAATGCGCCTGTTGTTAGTAGGTTGGGGAGAAAATAAACGCCTTTATAGGTTGTCATGGCAATTAACTGTATTGTGTTAGGAAAAAGAGGAGTATTGTGCGAATTTATTATGCTAAAAATGGCGTAACATTCAATAAAAAGAACACAAAAGTTGAAAACGACACAGTATACGTTAAAAAAACGGGCACAAGGCCCGCTCAAAAGATGACACTCTTTTTTTATTTTTATTAAAATCTTGTATACTTTCATACAAGCCCTTTAAGTGTCATGTGCGCGTATAATACAGAAAGCATGATGAATGTAGGTTTAACTAAGCCATTAAAATTATTAATTAAATATTAATATGAACTGAAAAAGAGGTATTCTTGATTATGGTCATATTTAGAGAGCACTTTCTATTTTTTATGATGGGTAACGATTAATAACCTTATATAAAAAATGGGAACTAAATTGTTGTTTAACACTATTTTGAGGGATTTAACCTACTGTTTTAACCGTATATTAGAGTATTCTTAAATAAAATCAGAAAAGTAGTCTACTTCGCTTGATATTTATCATTAATTTAAATAGTCTTGGGGGTATGAATATAATAACTGCTAAAAAAAATGAATCGTTAAAAACGACTTGTAAGCATTGCAACCTAGAAAAAATCTGTTTTTCAAGTGGCTTATCAACAGATGGGATGGCGAATTTTGAACGGGCTACAGAGAAAACACTTAAGGTTAAAAAAAAGCAGCCCGTTTTTAAACGGGGTGACAGACTTGATTCTATTTATGCGATTAAATCGGGGAGTATTAAAACGTCTATTACTAGTGCAAGGGGGCAAATTCAAGTATTAGGTTTCCATTTGCCTTCCCATCTTATTGGGTTTGATGGTTTTGCTGATAGTCGTCATACCTGTGATGCTATTGCTCTTGAAGATACATTATTGTGTGAATTGAGCTTGCAAGATTTTGAATCACTATGTGATGTACTCCCTAGTATGCGTAAAATTATGTTACAGCAAGTGGGGGCTGAAATTAGCCGCCATCATAATATCGCATTGACATTGGGGCAAATGCAAACAGAAGAACGCCTTGCAACCTATTTGTTGCGCCTCTCTTGTAGTTTTAAGCGTCTTGGTTACTCATGTCTTAGCTATAATCTCCCAATGCCACGTCATGATTTGGCTAATTTTCTGGGTATGGCTCCTGAAACATTGAGTCGAATGTTTGCTCGACTTGAGCAGGCTAACATTATGCAAATTAATAAAAGAGAAATTACGATTCTTGACTTGGATGCGTTGCAAGAATTGTCACATGAATTGTGTTCTGCAGATGATAGTCGTTGATTTACATTTGTTTTTAGCGTTTGTAATAAATTAAGCTGTATATTCCTATTAGTTTAAACGATTAGTACAGTAAAATAAAATAGCTTACTCTGGAGGTCACCCGTTATTGTATTATAGAGCAGCTAACTGATACTTGATTCTTAACTTTTATTGTATATAATTATCCAAATGGGTAAATTATATAGTATAAGCGAGTTTGCGAAGAAGGTTAATGTATCTCCCACTACATTGCGTAGATGGGACAATTCAGGCGAATTTAAAGCTAAAAGAAGGGAATCAGGTCATAGATACTATGATGAGTCTGATGTAAGAAGCCTTTTAAACTTAACGCCTTTGAATGCTAGAAAGGTCATTGTTTATTGTCGCGTATCGTCTCACGGACAGAAAGATGACCTTGAATCACAGGTGAAAGCAATGGATGCATACTGCATTAATTCAGGTATCA
>DRMA01000198.1 GCA_011375245.1 Thiothrix sp.
ACACCACCTGAACAGTATATTGTTGCGCTACACGGAACGAGTCGTGTTGATAAAGAATGGCCTATTGAAATATGGCATCAATTTATTCCAAACATGGAAGCTGCTGGATATAGTATTTTTCTTCCATGGGGAAATACACGAGAATATGAACGTGCTAAAACACTTGCAACAGCGCATAAAATGACACATGTATTACCAAAATGCTCACTAGGAGAATTGGCAGGATTACTAGAAAAAGCCTCAGCCGTCATTGGTATGGACACAGGGTTAATGCATATAGCAGCCGCATTGAATAAAAAAGGGATTGCACTCTATCCTGTTACTCAACCTACGCTCACAGGCGTACTATCTGCTGGAAAACAACAAGGCATTGAAAGTATCGGCGGAAAGAAAGCACTTGATACTGAACAAGTAAGCCAAAAAATGCTACAACTATTACAAGACGTTGTAGTCCAATGAGCATACCCACTTTACTTCTTCTTAGAAGCAACCGTTCGCTGTAACTCTTGCAACTTGGCATACTTCATAAATGATGCAAGTGCCGTAGTATAGGCAATAGCAGCCCCTTCAATGCCATCTTTAAAACCACCTTTCAACACAAAAAGGCGAATAAAACTAGCAATAGCATGGGTTAATGGTTCCCAGCCCTGACTTCTTTTTCCCTTAGCAAAGAGTTGTTCTGCACCAAGCGTTGAATATTTATCGGCTTTTATAATCAACTCACTATAATTTTGATACGAATAGTGTCTAATAGGCTCGTTCAGTTGCATAACTTGACCTTCTGTTTGCCAGCTTTCATGCACCTTCACGGGCTTCATTTTTCCTTGGGTACGATCAACTAAACGCACCACACGATCAGGCCACCAGCTACCATGACGAATCCATTTACCTTGAAACCAATTTTCACGTGGGAGGCTATAGGCTTGTGCTTGTAATGGTTGCTGGAAAAGCTGCTGAATTTCTACAATAGCATTGGCTGACAAGACTTCATCTGCATCAAGAAACAACACCCAGTCATGCATTGCATTCTCTATAGCCAATTGCTTTTGTGCTGAAAAACCCAACCAATCTTGCTGAATAATACTGACATGAAGCTGCTCAGCAATAGCCAATGTATTATCGGTACTGCCTGAATCAACCAATAAAATATCATCGGTTAGTTGTTGCGAAGCTAACAGACTTTCTTGCAGATATTGTTCTGCATTTAAGGTGATATAGACAATGGATAGCTGAGAAATCACGAGTGGTTTACCTTGCAGATAAGAGAAGTTTCTGACAGGCTATGATCATTCAATTAAACAGAATTAGCAACCAATTAGATGACACGTAAAAAACTGGCCATTATTCGTAGCAGTTATCGCCCTGATGGAGGAGCTGAACGTATTATTGCTCGCATGTTAGAAGGATTACAAACACATTATGCAATGGATGTAAGCCTCATTACCAAAAAATGGCAAGCAAGCGAAAATGATGACTTTAACGTTATTCAGTGCCCTAAAAGAGGTCTATTCCGTCATACTAAATTTCAAAACTTCAATGATGATGTTACAACACTCTTACAACAACATGCCTTTGATTTAGTCCAGTCTCATGAGCGAATTCCTAGTTGCCAGATTTATCGTGCGGGTGATGGTGTACATAAGCAGTGGTTAGAATTACGCAAACAAAACGCATCCCCTATTCAGCAATTTTTATGGGATCATAGTCCTTATCACAACAGTATTTTGCATGCTGAAAAGACTATGTTTGCCCATCCTAATTTAAAAAAAGTCATTTGTAATGCACCACAAATTAAACACGATATTCTTAAGCATTACCCTGAAACACCAGAAGATAAGTTGGTTGTTATTTATAATGGTATCAACCTAGAAACCTTTCCCTTCTGCTCCTCAAAAAAACAACAACAAGTACGAGAATCTTTAGCCCTTAATAAAAACGATAAGATACTATTATATATAGGCTCAGGTTTTCAACGTAAAGGGCTAATAACACTATTGCAAGCATTACCCTTAGTGCCTGAATGGAAACTTATTGTAGTAGGAAAAGACAAAAAAATACGTTTCTATCAACGCTTATGCAAACAACTACATATTGGACAGCGGGTTATATTTGTAGGAATGCAGACTGATGTACAAAACTACTATGCTTCCTGTGATCTACTTGTACATCCAGCATTATATGACCCAGCTCCCAATGTTGTGTTAGAGGCAATGGCATCGGGGCGAGGAGTTATTATCAGCCAGAATTGTGGCAACCATGAGCTTATTGAAGAAGGTAAAAATGGGTTTGTGTTTGAGGCAGGAGATAGCAAAGCTTTAGCAAGCTTACTCCGTAAGCTTAAGGATAAGCAAAAACTTATAACACTAGGACAATATGCAAGAAAGACAGCAGAAGATTACCCAACATCTCGTATGATTCACTCTCTAATTTCACTTTATAATAATTTATTAACAAAATAGATAAATACAATAAAGATGATTAGAATAAAACAACATAGGAATATCAAATCACTTGCTACTTTAGTGAAAAATTGTCAGGATAACCAACAATTCATCTCAATGGAAAAGCAAAGAAGAAAGGGTCATATTTAATTTTTTGCATCTCCCAAAGAGCGAAGCAACTTTTATCAATCGTTATTATAATAATGCCTGAAAAAAAAATATTAAATATTCTTCATACTGAATCATCTTGTGGCTGGGGCGGACAAGAAATACGTATTTTGACTGAATCCGAAGGCATAATTAACAAAGGACACAATATCCATATTATTTGTCCCAAAGAATCCAATATCTATAAGGATGCAATAAAAAGAGGTATTCCCGTTACTGCACTCCCTATAGCCCGAAAAAAAATATCAGCTGTCTTCACATTGAGAAAATGGTTAAAGAAAAACCCAGTTGATATTATCAATACCCACAGTTCCACAGATAGTTGGCTCAGCGCATTGGCTATACAATTCATGCACAATGCACCAAAAATAGTGCGGACACGTCATGTTTCCGCCCCTATTTCACTCAATTCTGCAACACGTTGGCTATATACATCAGCAACTGACTATATTGTCACAACAGGGGAAAAGCTTCGACAAACATTGATTGACAAAAATCAGTATTCAGCGGATAAAATTACTTCAATACCAACAGGTATTGATATTAATCGTTTTGTACCTGCAAATACTAAAGAGGCAAAAATAACACTAAACTTACCAACAGATAAATGTGTTGTTGGCATACTCGCGACCATTAGAAGCTGGAAAGGTCACGTTTATCTTATTGAAGCCATTGCAAAAATAAATAACCCCAATATTCATTTATTAATTGTTGGAGATGGTCCATCTCGTTTAGCAATAGAAAACTCCTTGAAGCAGCATAAACTAACTGAACAAAGTACCTTAGCTGGAAATCAAGAAAATGTAGTTCCTTGGTTACAAAGCATGGATCTATTTGTTCTACCTTCTTATGCTAATGAGGGAGTACCGCAAGGGATACTGCAAGCAATGCTTTGTCAACTAGCTGTTATATCAACACCTGTAGGGAGCATTGTTGAAGCTGTTAAAGATAAAGAAACGGGAATTATTGTAGAACCAAAAAATGTAAAACAATTAGCGCAAGCAATCAAACAACTTATCGACTCAGATGAAATACGCATGCAATATGCCCAACAAGGAAGAAAATATGCCTTACAACATTTTACAGCCGACAAAATGGTAATGCGTATGGAAGATGTTTTCACACATGTACTATCTAATGAGTTTCAATCTAGGAATAAATAATGACCGCTAGTAATGTTATCGCTTCCGCATCACACCCCACAACAAACAAAGTGATTTCCAAATATATCCTTGAGCGTATTAATACAAATAGTAAAGTTTTAGACTTTGGAGCAGGCAGAGGGTATATGTCGCAAGAAATTGGCTCTTTTTTTACAAAATCTAATAAAAACCCTCGTCACCATCTATTTGCTTGTGAAATTGATACTGAAAATTTCGAATATGCTGACGTTGATTGCTTACAAATTAGTACGGATTCTAAAATTCCTTTTGAAGATAATACATTCGACCTTATTTATTCCATTGAAGTATTAGAACACACTCCTAGACCCTATGACTTCCTTGATGAAGCTTATAAGAAGCTGAAGAAAGGTGGTTGGCTAATTTTTTCAGTACCTAATATTTTACATTTCCAATCCCGCTTGAAGTTTTTACTCTCAGGATATGGAGAAATGTTTGGACCATTATCAAGTGATATAAAAAATGCTGGGCGTATTTGTGGTCATATCATGCCACTAAATTATGGGCATTTTAATTATGGTCTAAAAAAATCGGGTTTTGAAATAATTGAATATGCTATTGATCGTAGAAAAAAAGGAGCTATAGTTCCTGCTCTCTTATTTTATCCTTTTTTAAAGTTTTCTTCTTTTTTAGTTTCTGAAAAAACAAAAAATAATGATATTGAACTTTGGAAAGAGAACAAAGAAGTTATTAAGAAAATGAATTCAATTGATCTCCTGTCCTCTAGAAGCTGTATTATGTTAGCTAGGAAATAATACAAAAAATATTTATTATTTATATTAACCTAGTAAATAATTTTACTGAGAAGCACTACCCATGTTGTCGTCCCCACTATAGACAACTGAACTATTTAAAATAAAGAGATTACAATGCTTAAAATTGAAAAAACTACATATGGTAACAAACGAGAGAAACGCAGTGAATATGTAGCACAACGATTTTCTCCACTGCTAGATAAGAGAAAAGTACTTGATGTTGGCTGTTTTAATGCCCCATTACGAAAATTATTAAAAGATGCGGATTATACAGGAGTAGATTTTGTTGGTACCCCCGATATTAAAATTAATTTACAACAATGTTCAAAACTTCCTTTTGATGATAATAGTTTTGAGAGCGTAATCTGTATTGATGTATTGGAACATTTAGATAATCTTCATATTATTTTTAAAGAGCTGATAAGAGTAAGTAATAAAAATGTAATTATTTCCCTACCTAACTGTTGGCGAGATGCAAGAATGAAAATTGAACGCGGCACGGGGAGCTTTGCTCACTATGGCTTGCAATCAGAGACACCAAAAGATAGACACAGATGGTTTTTTAATATATCTCAAGCCCATCAGTTTTTCAAAGACCATGAAAAAATATCAGGAGTGTCAATTGAAAATTGTTTTGTTACAGAAAAAAAGAAAAATAACCTGATTTCTTTTTTAAGACACTTACGTTATCCTGGTGAAAAATACTTAAATAGATATAGTCAAACTATATGGGTTGTTTATTCTAAAAATAAGAATACTTAATGGCTTATTTATATTGAACCATCTGCCTTCTTTTTATAGCCCAACCCCATAACGCGACAATAAGCATTTGAAAAGCAATCCGATGACATAACACTCCAGTTTTGGAGCGCATCCAATGCATTCATCTGCCGTTCAAAGACCTCATAACGACTTTCAAACGCCTTTAAATGACCTGCTCCTCCCATATGAAACCAACAGTCATCAATGACCTGCATTCTATTTTCTTCAGCAGATGAAGATACTTTAAAATCAACCTGTATATCAGAAGAAAAACAAAGTTTTTCTTTATCAAAATATTGATAGAGTACTTGATGATTCCGACCTCCAGTATCCAATCCCTTAGAAAAATCATAAAGAAAATTAAGTTTATATTGAGCAATAACCTTATAATCAAACAAACAATAGCCAGCCCATAATTGCCATGTATCCGTTTTTCGACTCTTCCATAATACCCCATAAAAAGGTTGATTCTTTATCGTCTGGGAAAAATTGATAGGCTTTGCTGGAATCAAATCATGATCAATAAAAGCAAATAATTGGGGTCCTATTACTTTAACAATATTCTCAAAACACCATTGTATAGCCATACCATGCGATCTGTTAGCATGTTTCGTTGAATTTGTGGGCAAAACAATGTAAGGCACAGAAGCATCATCACAAATTTGTTTTATTTTCCTTCTTGCTTCAGTCGTATACGAATTATCGGCAATAACCAGCATAGCATCTTGAAAATGTTTTTTTGTATTTGCAACCAACAAACCAATGGTTTCAGGACGCTCAAAAGCAATGCTAATAACAAGTGTTTTTTGTGCTAACTTACTATCAATATGAGATAAAAATGAGGATAAATCATTTGGCTGCAAACGACAATACCATGCTAAATAAGCATCATTCCGTATTTGCTTAAACGAATCAACGATTGGCTGTCCCCGCAGCAACTCTTTAAACTGATAGTCTTTAATATTCCTCATTATTTGTAATATATAAGAAAGTTAATTTTAAAAATACTTTTTTTTCTAGCCAATTTTTATATCCATTCTTTTCCACACAGAATCAGGTGTAATATCCTGCAAACACTTCAAATGCCCCAACGGACACTCACGCTTAAAACAAGGACTACACGACATATTCAATGTCACTATTTGAGCATTTACATTCAATGGCGGAGTAAAGTTAGGATCTGAAGAGCCATAAAGCGCAATAACAGGACTATCAACAGCAGCCGCAATATGCATCAAGCCAGAATCGTTGCTAATCACTTGTGAAGCCAATGATAAAAGAATAATGACTTGCTCTAGCGTTGTTTCACCTGCAAGCTGTAAACATTGTTCGCTTCCGACAGCCGTTTTAATTTCCTCAGCTATTGCTCGGTCTTTTTCCGAACCTAAAATCCACACTTGCCAATTTTCACTAATCGCTTTTTTTGCGACTGCCGCATAATGCTCCGCAGGCCAGCATTTGGCAGAACCATATTCAGCACCAGGACAAAGTGCAAGTATGGGCAACCGTTGATCAAGTTTAAAAGAAGTCAATACACGTTTTTGATCTATTTGTTCTATTTTCAATGCTGGAAACGCATAATCAGGGGCATCAACATCACTCTCACCTGCCAATGCAACAAAACGTTGTACCGTCATAGTCAGCTTTTGCTTATCCAAATGATGCATATCATTGATTAAGCCATAACGCATCTCACCTTTATAGGCTGTCCTTCGTGGTATATTCGCCCAGAAAGGCACTAATGCTGACTTCAGTGAGTTAGGTAGAACAATAGCCCAATCATAATGATTTTTTCGTAGTGATTTTCCCAATTGATAGCGTTTCTTTAAATCCAGTTGCCCATGTCCTAAAGACATTACAATCGACTCATTAACTTCTGACATAGAGGCTAATAACGGCTCACTCCAAGCAGGGGCTAATACATCAATAATAAGTTCTGGATACTTTTGTTTTAACGCAATAAACAGGCTTTGCGCCATAATCATATCGCCAACCCATGCAGGCCCTACAATCAAACATTTTTTGGGAGATGCTTTCATATATTGACTTCTAAAATGTGGAGATGCACAAGAGCAACAGAACATTCTACCAAGGTTAGCTATAATACAGGCTTTTATCAAAGGGGAACAGTGTGCAACTTATTATTCTAGATCGTGATGGTGTCATTAATGAAGACTCTGATGCTTATATAAAATCACCTGAAGAATGGATCCCTATTGCAGGCAGCCTTGAAGCCATTGCTAAGCTCAATGCTACTGGCTACAAAGTAGCTATTGCGACCAATCAATCAGGCATTGCACGTGGTTACTATAATCTAGCAACACTAGAAGCAATGCACCAAAAAATGCAGTATTTACTAGCCCAGTATAATGGAAAAATAGACTATATTGCCTTCTGCCCACATAAACCTGATGATCACTGCCAATGTCGTAAACCACAAGCAACTATGTTAATCGAAATCATGCAGCATTTTAATATTTCTACTCAACAAACCCTTTTCGTTGGGGACACGCTAAGTGACATGAAAGCAGCCCAATATGCACGAATACCATTTGTATTAGTACAAACAGGCAAAGGCAATAAAACACTAAAAACAGGTGGTATCAACCAAGAAACAACACCTGTGTATAACAATTTATTTGCCTATGTTGCCCATTTACTTCAAACACACAAGCACTAACTGGCTCCCTGACGCTCCAAATACTCCTCATAAGTACCACTAAAGAGATTAACGCCGTCAGGAGTCATATCAATAATTCGAGTCGCCAGCGATGAAACAAATTCACGATCATGACTCACAAAAACCAAGGTTCCTGAGTAATTTTCCAACGCAAGGTTAAGCGACTCTATCGACTCCATATCCAAGTGATTGGTTGGCTCATCCATCAACAAAACATTATTTTTTTGTAACATGAGTTTGCCAAATAATAACCGTCCTTGCTCACCCCCTGATACAACTTTTACTGATTTTTCGCTTTCTGCTTTAGAAAACAATAAACGCCCTAACGTACCACGAATCGCCTGTTCATCATCGCCTTCTTGTCGCCACTGACTTATCCAATCATAAAGTGATAAGTCTTCGGCAAAGTCATCGGTATGATCTTGGGCAAAATAACCAATATCTGCATTCTCAGACCATTTTACCTGTCCGCTATCGGGCTTAATTTCAGTTTGTAAACAACGTAATAAGGTTGTTTTACCAATACCATTCGGACCAATAATCGCAATACGCTCCCCCACTTCAACCATCATGTCTAAATCACGAAATAACGGCTTATCGTAGCTTTTACTTAACCCCTTGACTTTCAAGGCAGTACGATGCATTTTCTTTTTTTGTTCAAAACGAATAAACGGATTAACACGACTCGATGGTTTCACGTTTTCAATTTTTATTTTTTCCATTTGCTTCGCCCGCGATGTAGCCTGCTTCGCTTTTGATGCATTAGCTGAGAAACGACTTACAAAGGCTTGTAGCTCAGCAATTTTAGCTTTCTTCTTCGCATTTTCATGCTGCAACCGCTCTCGTGCTTGTGTTGCCGCTGTCATATATTGGTCATAATTACCAGGAAAAAGACGCAATTCACCATAATCCAAATCAGCCATATGGGTACAAACACTATTCAAAAAGTGGCGATCATGGGAAATAATCACCATGGTACTTTTACGTTCGTTGATCAATTTTTCCAACCAACGAATCGTGTTAATATCGAGGTTGTTCGTTGGTTCATCAAGCAATAATATGTCAGGATCAGCAAATAAGGCTTGCGCTAATAAAACGCGCAATTTCCATCCAGGAGCGACAGCACTCATCAATCCAAAATGTTGTTCTTCGGGAATTTCTAGTCCAAGCAATAATTCACCTGCACGTGACTCAGCAGTATAACCATCCATTTCACCAAATGAGATTTCCAAATCAGCGACTTTCATTCCATCATCTTCAGTCATTTCAGGTAATGAGTAAATACGATCACGCTCTGCTTTTACATCCCACAATTCTTTATTGCCCATAATAACAGTATCAATAACTGTTTGTTCTTCATACGCAAATTGATCCTGCTTCAACGTAGCAATACGTTCATTAACATCGTTGGAAACATTACCAGCGGTTGGCTCTAACTCACGACTAAGAATTTTCATGAAGGTTGATTTTCCACAACCATTCGCTCCAATTAAACCATAGCGATGACCTTCACCAAATTTTACTGAGACATCCTCAAACAGTGGCTTTTCACCAAACTGCATAGTTACATTTGAAACAGATAGCACAACGAATTACCCGTGTAGATTAAGTGTTTAAAGGAGCGTACAAAATAGGCTTGGGAAAGCTTATTGGATACAGAATAGCCATTATAAAAATTTCTGCTAGTGAATCAAGCAATACATTTTGCCTTCTTATAAGCATCGAGTAAGTTTGCAAAATGTGTATGGGTAAGCATTTTTCTCATCAGGCAAATGCTTTTCTTCCGTTAACAATATCCATTGTGCTTGTTTTTCATAATCAGGAAATAAGGTATCACCCTGCAAATCAGCATCAATATGCGTTAAATACAAGCAGTTCGTATAAGGCAAAAAAAGATGATAAATCAATGCACCACCAATAATCATTATCTCAGGCGCTTTTGCAGCTACTTTAAGCGCCATTTCAGCCGAATGTACAACATCACACCCTTGAACAACAAGTGCCTGATTGCGTGAAACAATAATATTTTGTCGTCCAGGCAAGGGTTTACCAATAGAGTCATAGGTATGGCGACCCATAATAATGGGTTTCCCCATTGTTGTTTTCTTAAACCACGCAAGGTCAGCGGGAAGATGCCAAGGCATTTTATTACCTTGACCAATAACACGACCATGCGCCATAGCCACAATCATTGATATTGTTTGAAATGGAGCAAGAGATAACATAAGAAAACCTAAAAACGACAATACAGGCAAGAAGCCCATATTAAATGGAAACAGTGTTTATCTATTAAACTCCCTATTATTTGACAACCCGCAACTGAGGTTTTTGCTTAGGTGGCTTAGGCGGTTCTGGATCATCATCGGGTACAGGAAAACCATCTTCGTCAGCAAATACAGTACCCTGACCATTTTCTTTTGCATAAATCGATTGTATCGCTCGCATTGGCACATAAACAGCAAAGGGCTGCCCGCGAAAACGAGCGCTAAACGAAACAGCTGTATTATCAATCATCAAGTTTTCAACTGATGCAGGACTGATATTTAAAACGATCTCCCCATCTTGTACATACTGCTGCGGAACGCTGGTACTTTCAT
>DRMA01000199.1 GCA_011375245.1 Thiothrix sp.
CACTAATCCTAATTGATAGCCTATTTCTGTTAGACGCAAATCAGCATTATCTTCACGTAACAGTAGGCGATACTCTGCTCGACTGGTGAACATGCGATATGGCTCTTGCGTCCCATTAGCGGTTAAATCATCTACCAGCACCCCCATATAGGCTTCACTACGCTTTATTACCCAAGGTAATTTGTCTTGCACTTGTAAAGCAGCATTAGCGCCTGCAAATAAACCTTGTGCACCAGCTTCTTCATAACCTGTTGTACCATTGATTTGCCCCGCAAAAAATAAGCCATGAATAAAACGTGTTTGTAATGTTGGCAATAGATCACGTGGATCAAAAAAATCGTACTCAATGGCATAGCCTGGACGGGTAATATGCACGTTTTCAAAGCCTTTAATTGAACGAATAAACGCACACTGCCTATCAAATGGCAAACTGGTTGAGATACCGTTAGGATAGACTTCATAAGTATCTAAGCCTTCTGGCTCTACAAAGATTTGATGCTGATTTCGATCAGCAAAGCGCACGACTTTATCTTCAATTGAAGGACAGTAACGCGGGGCAACGCCAGTAATATCACCCGTAAACATCGGTGATTGATCTAAACCTGCACGAATAATGTCATGCGTTGTTTCATTGGTATAGGTAATGTGACAAGACACTTGAGGTGGATGATCTTCTCTTACTCCCAAAAAGGAAAACACAGGCGTTGGTGTATCGCCTGCTTGCTCTTGTAATTGTGTATAGTCAATGGTACGACTATCAAGACGAGCTGGTGTACCTGTTTTCAAACGTTCAACACGAAAGGGTAAGGCTCTTAAACGTTGTGCAAGTGCAATAGATGGTGGATCACCTGCACGTCCACCACTATGATTAGATTGACCAATATGGATTTTTCCACCTAGAAATGTACCAACCGTTAATACAACCGCTTTGGCAGCAAACTTAAGCCCCATTTGAGTGATAACACCAACCACTTGATCATTTTCTATAATCAAGTCATCAACACTTTGCATGAACAAATCAAGGTTTTGCTGCTGTTCAACGGTGTTTCTAATCGCATTTTTATAACGCACACGATCTGCTTGCGCTCTGGTAGCTCTAACTGCTGGGCCTTTACGTGCATTTAAGGTTCTAAATTGGATACCTCCTTGATCAGCAGCCTGCGCCATTGCGCCACCGAGTGCATCTATTTCTTTGACCAGATGTCCTTTGCCAATGCCTCCAATCGCTGGATTACAACTCATTTGACCAATGGTTTCAATATTATGCGTCAATAATAAGGTTTGCACGCCCATACGTGCTGCCGCAAGCGCAGCTTCTGTCCCTGCATGACCGCCACCAATTACAATGACATCATAATGTTTGCTATAAAACATAATTCACGCTCTCTAAGCGTTTAGCACTTGCGTTGTGTCATCTGACTTAATAACCTTAGCCGTTTCAGGCTTAATACCCAAAGCAGCAAAGAGTTGATCATCTTTGCTATGTTCTGGATTGTCTGTCGTCAATAATTTATCACCATAAAATAGTGAATTTGCCCCTGCAAAAAAGCATAAGGCTTGCATTTCATCACTCATTTCAGTGCGCCCCGCAGAAAGCCTGACATAACTTTTAGGCATCAGAATTCTTGCTACTGCAATGGTACGCACAAAATCAATTGAAGGTAGTTTATCAGCACCAGCAAGTGGTGTTCCTTCCACTTGTACCAGTTCATTAATCGGTACTGATTCGGGTTGAACAGGTAAATTAGCCAGTTGTTGTAATAAACGCGCGCGATCACGCGTTGTTTCACCCATGCCTAAAATACCACCTGAGCAAACATTAATATTCGCATCACGAACGTTAGCGAGAGTATCCAAACGATCCTGATAAGAACGCGTGGTAATTACCTCACCATAAAATTCAGGCGAGGTATCCAGATTATGATTATAGTAATCAAGCCCCGCTTCTTTCAACCGTACTGCCTGTGCTTGGGTCAACATGCCAAGCGTTACACAGGTTTCCATACCTAGATCTTTCACCGCACTGACCATTCGAATCACATGATCAAGGCTTTTATCAGTAGGGTTACGCCAAGCTGCTCCCATGCAAAAACGTGTTGCACCTTGATTTTTAGCCATTGTTGCTGCATCAATTACCTCTTGCAACGGTAATAAGCGTTCACGCTCAAGACCCGTATCATTACGGGAGCTTTGGCTACAGTAAGAACAATCTTCAGGACAAGCACCTGTTTTAATACTCAATAACGTACTCACTTGTACACTGTTATGGGAAAAGTGCTGTCGATGTAGGCTATGCGCTTCATAAAGTAGGTCATTAAAAGGCAATGCGTAAAGTTGCTCTACTTCTTCAATCGTCCAGTTGGTTCGTATTGCGCTCATTTATCGTTACCACCTTCTTTATCGTTAGTGTTTTTTACAGATTTTTTCACATCAACATTGACATTATTATCTATACCTCCCCCAAAATAGACATCATGCCATTCTTCTTTATTGGAACGCATAATTTCCCATACAGCCAATGGCACAATAAGAACAATACATATCCCCCACAAAGCCCACCAGTAATTCATCAGAAATTCTTTAGGAGCAAAGGTTAAAACAGGGACAAGCAATCCTGCTAACCCATAATAATAATAAGCTGCTCGTTGAGTATATTTCCCCACCTTTGAGTTTGGATGATGTCGATACATTGCATAAACAAACATTGAAGCGCCAAACCAAAAAATAAACAATGGGAAAGGGATCAGGACTGAAACTATCGTGCCAAAATTAAAAACCTTTGCTGCTTTTCTTGAGCTTTCAGCTGTTATAAGATTTGGTTTGCTATTATCCACCGATCATACCTAATTAGTTGAGCAAAATGTCATGCATAAAGTGAGTCCGAACAAGGAAATTATAAGGCGTATTTGCACTCTATTCCACGTCCACAAATGCTGGATATTAAACCAAACACATCTTAACACTGAACCTGTAAAATTATTGGTAGAGCTTGAGGTAGAAAAACAAGACGCTTTTCAACAAGAACTCAAAGATTGGTCAGGCATGGACTTTGCTATTTACACCTTGCAGTCAAATCCTAAGATAATCAATACTATTAAAACAAAGGGTAACGTATTGTTACCATTGGCAAGGAATAGTGCCTTAAGTGATATCAATAAACGCCAAAATAAGCGTTCACAATAAAATCAACACAATAAAAAAGCCAGTGAAAACTGGCTTTTTTATTAAATTTTTTATGCAAGTTGACTAGCTAAAAAGATAACATATCCGTACCAATAGCAAAGATGTTACGCAGATTTTTCAGTAACTTCAGGGCGATCAACCAATTCAATATAAGCCATTGGTGCATTATCACCTGCACGGAAACCACACTTGATAATCCGCACATAACCACCAGGACGTTCTTTATAACGTGGTCCATATTCAGTAAATAACTTAGCCACTACTTCGTTATCTCTTAGACGAGCAAAAGCAATTCGGCGGTTATGTACTGAATCTATTTTGCCTCTTGTAATCAATGGCTCAGCAACACGACGCAATTCTTTTGCCTTAGCAACGGTTGTTTTAATTCCTTCATAACGCAATAAAGAAACCGTTAAACTTTGTAAAGTAGCTTTACGATGACTGCTATTACGACTTAATTGTCGACCAATCTTACGATGACGCATGTTAAATAACCTGTAATTCGTTTAATTTAATATAAGGAGCCTTAATTCTTTTAAGTTTTTTAAACTCAATTTCATTTTAGCTTGCTTCTTTATCTTCTATTGAAGAAGGCGGCCAACTTTCAAGCTTTGTACCTAATGTATAACCTCTAGAGGCGAGAATATCCTTAATTTCTGTTAACGATTTTTTACCTAAATTAGGCGTTTTTAGTAATTCTGTTTCTGTTTTCTGAACTAAATCACCAATATAGTAGACTCTTTCTGCTTTAAGACAGTTTGCTGAACGAACCGTTAGCTCAAGGTCATCAACAGGCTTTAATAACTCAGGTTCTATTTCAGGCTCTTTTGGGGCTTCTTCAACAAGCTCTTCTAAGGTAAGGTTGAAGAATACTGCTAACTGATTCTGTAAAATCTGTGCTGAAGTTGATATAGCTTCTTCTGGCTCAATCGAACCGTCAGTCTCCAAATCAATAATAAGTTTATCCATATCTGCACGTTCACCTGATCGTGCTAACTCAACATTGTAAACAACGCGGCGGACAGGGCTATAACTCGCGTCAAGCACTAATGTTCCTACAGGTAAATCGGCAGCATCATTACCACGACGCATTGCAGCAGGCTGATAACCACGACCTGTTGTTACATGCAGGGTCATTTCTATACGAGTATCAGTAGTCAACGTTGCAATCACATGATCAGGATTCATCACTTCAACATCATGGTCAAGCGAAATATCAGCAGCAGTAACCACACCAGGGCCTTGCTTGCTCAAATTCAACGTAACAGACTCTTTTGCATTTAAGCGCAAAGCAAGGTCTTTCAGGTTAAGTAAGATATCAATAACATCTTCTTGTACACCGTCAATTGTTTCATACTCGTGCTTTACACCTTCGATTTGCACTTCGGTGACTGCGGCACCAACAATTGATGAAAGTAA
>DRMA01000200.1 GCA_011375245.1 Thiothrix sp.
ACTTTTTGAAGGTCGATTGCTTCGGTCAGGGGCTGCTGCACCCGTTTTTAGTGCGAAGGAGCTGGTTTCTGGCGTAGAGAATATGCAGATTGTGTATGGTCTTGATACGAATGCTGATGAAAATGTTGATAGTTACGCTACCGCTAGTTCTATAACAACGAATAATCAATGGTCTATGGTGCGCAATGTGGGGATTACGTTATTACTTGCGAGTAGCGATAATAATATTTCGCCTGATGCTAATTCATACAGTTATTCAAGTGTACGACATACGTTTACCAAAGATAATACTGCAGCGACAGGCTCTGATAAACGATTAAGGCGTGTTTTTACGATGCATGTTGCTACACCTAATCTGTGATTTTTGTAGTTAATTTTGTTTTATATCGTTTTTCACATAAATAATTTCGGCATCCTTCATAAATGTTAAAAGTCGTTTACAGTTTGAAGCCTGCTAGGAATCGTACTGAAACCGAATGTTGTTTGAGCGTAGCGAGTTTAGTGAGATTGAAGGGCGAATCTTAGCAGGCTGAATTATTAACTGAAAAATGAAGAGAGCGGAAATTTAATAAGTGAATATCTATAGAGGGTTACTGAATGAATAATAGAATAAAAATGAGACCTTTTTCTTTGCAAGAGCAACAAGGGGCAGTTGTTATTGCGGTTGTTTTAGTGCTTTTAGTTGTATTGACAATGATAGGTTTGACTTCTGCAAAAAAAGGAACCATTGAAACAAAAATGACAACAAATGCGTTAGATAGGCAAAAGGCTTTTATTGCCGCAGGGTCAGCGGTTAAGTTTGCTTGGGCAAATTTGAATACAACAGGTTTTGAGGTGACAGCGTTTGTTTCTAATTGTAACGAGAGTGGTATTTATGACTTACGTGATAATGCAGACAGTAGTTGTCAAGGAAACGGTTTAGCCAAAACAAAATCAGTATGGAATACCATGAAGGCTTCGGGTACAAGTGCTTGGAATGATGCTGAAAAACGAAAAAATATAACGAATACAGCAATACAAACAACAATGGGGTTAACGGTTGCACCGCAGTATGTCATGGGTATTCGTAGTGCGATTGAACGCAAGGGAACAGAAGGTTCTTATTGTGTGCCTGTTTCTATTATGGGGGCAGGCACAGGAGGAACAGAACATGCAAAGGCATTGGTAGAAGTTAATGCAATACCCCGAGCAGGCTGTTTTAAGTCACTCGTTCAGTGAGTTTGATCAACTAACAAGAATGTATACCATGTATGCCTCGTACTTTTTGACGACGAAGCTGTGAAGGAAATTTATAACAGTATGTTATATTTCATCTTTTTCAATGAGTTTGCCAATTGTTAGACCTTGTACCACGATAGAAAAAATAACGACAATATAGGTAATCACTAAGATTGCTTCTCTGGTTTCGCCTGCTGGCAATGTGAGTGCTAGTGCAATGGATATACCACCACGTAGACCACCCCACGTTAATATACGAATGATTTTTGGCGTAAAGGTATTTTTGAGTTTGAGTAGTGAGATTGGGAGGCCAACAGCAATAAAGCGTGCTATAACAACAAGAGGCACCATGATGAGTCCCGCCCATAAATATTGTATATTAAAGCTGAGTACCAATAACTCTAAGCCAATAAGGACAAATAAAACGGCATTTAAAATTTCGTCAATCAGCTCCCAGAAATCATCAAGATGTTGACGAGTCTTATCGGACATTGCATATTTTCGTCCTTTGTTACCAATGAGCAATCCTGCGACCACAATAGCAATAGGACCCGATAAGTGTAAGATACTTGCAAGAGTATAACCGCCAAAAACCAGTGCCAGAGTAATCAGTATTTCGACCTGATAGTTGTCAATACTTGCCAACATGCGAAAGGCAATATAGCCGCTGATAAAGCCAAAAATAGCACCACCTAAGGTTTCTTGTGCAAAAAGCAGTGTAATGCTGAGCGGAGTAATGTCCGTTTGTGTGCCATGACCTGCCCCTGCAATGCCAAGTAAAGTGAGGAAAACAACAATGGCCACACCATCATTAAAGAGTGATTCACCAGCGATTTTGGTTTCTAATGATTTTGGTGCGCCTAGTGTTTTTAATATACCAATGACAGCAATGGGATCGGTAGGAGAAATAAGTGCGCCAAATAATAAACTATAAATTAATGGGATATTCAGTCCAAGTAAGCCAAATATCCAATACGACGAGAAACCAATAATAAAGGTTGAAGTAATGACTCCAACACTGGCTAGAATAGTAACCACCCAACGTTGTTTTTTGAGTTCGTCAAGATGAACGTGAAGTGCACCCGCAAAGAGTAATGCACTTAGCATACCTTCCATCAAGGTTTCGTTAAAATTGATCTGAGATAAGAGTTTCTTTGCAGACTCAGCAAGAGGGATGCCAATTCTATCAAGGATAATAATACCAAGAGATATAGCGAGTGCAATTAACAGCAGCCCGATAGTAGTTGGCAATTTGATAAAACGGTAATTGATGTAACTAAATAGCGCTGCTAATGATATAAGAATTGCTAAGATATCAGTTATGTTCATGAGTTATATCCCCCAAGGATTTAGTCATTTCCCTCCTGTGTTGTTTTTACAGGGTAAGGGCGTGTTGGATGTCCTGTGTAAAGCTGGCGTGGACGACCTATTTTCATTGTAGGGTCTGCCATCATTTCGTTCCATTGTGAAACCCAGCCAATTGTTCGCGCCATGGCAAATAGTACCGTAAACATGTTCAGCGGTATACCCATGATAAGAAAGATAATGCCTGAGTAAAAATCGACATTTGGATAAAGATGGCGAGATTTGAAGTAATCGTCTTTTAAGGCTGTCTCTTCAAGCTGCATGGCAATTTCAAATAGTTTCTTGTGTTTGTTTTTCCTGTTTGGTTTTGCAAGTAAATCATGGCAGATGGTGCGAATGATTTTGGCGCGTGGATCGGTATTTTTATACACGCGATGACCAAACCCCATTAGACGGAAGGAATCGTTTTTATCTTTTGCCCGATTAATATAATGCTGTAGCGGTTTGCCTGATTCTTGAATATCAGTGAGCATTTTGATAACCGCTTCATTAGCACCGCCATGTGCAGGTCCCCATAATGCCGCAATACCTGAGGCCACAACGGCAAAAGGGTTTGCTTGCGAGCTACCTGATAAACGTACTGTTGATGTTGAGGCATTTTGTTCATGATCAGCATGAAGTATCAGAATGACATCAAGGGCTTTGGCGAGGTCTGGATCTGGTGTGTAGTCAAAGCTAGGCATAGCGTACATCATATGTAAGAAGTTTTCTGCATAAGGTAAATGATTTTGTGGGTACACAAAAGGTAAACCCATTGCATAACGATAACTCCATGCGGCAATGGTGGGCATTTTAGCAATAAGCCGATGTGCTGCCATAATGCGGTCTTGTTGATTATGAATATCAATATGATCGTGGTAAAACGCTGATAATGCACCGACGACACCAACCATGGTTGCCATTGGGTGCGCATCACGCCGAAAGCCACTATAAAAACGTTTTAGTTGTTCATGTAGCATCGTGTGTGAAGAGATGGAATATTGAAAGGCTTGCATTTCTTCTGGTTTGGGTAGCTCACCATTTAGTAATAAATAACAAGTTTCCATGTAGTTGCTATGCTCAGCAAGTTGTTCGATTGGATAGCCTCTATATTCAAGTACACCTTG
>DRMA01000201.1 GCA_011375245.1 Thiothrix sp.
ACCAAGGCAACGGTTTTGTTTGTGCCCTAGTCGGCGGCTGGTAATAAAATCAATGGCAATATGGTATTCCAATAATTCAATATTTTGTTTTTGTTGAGCGGCTGATAATAAGGTGGTTTCAATGGCTTTACCACTTGCATCAGCTGCATGAGCAACACGACGATGGCTATGTCCACCTTCACGGGTTAGATGTAAGGCATTTGTTCCATCTTCATTAGCAGTACGCGTAAAAGGAACGCCAATTTGATCGAGCCACTTAATGGATTTTGGACCGTTTTCTACCACAAAACGCACAATACTTTCATGACATAACCCTGCGCCTGCATCGAGGGTATCAGTAATATGGGACGATAAAGAGTCTGATTTGTCTAAGACAGCTGAAATGCCCCCTTGAGCGTAAAAAGTGCTACCTTCAGTAAGTTTGTCTTTACTGAGTACAGCCACTTTCATATGCTTAGGCAAACTGAGTGCCAATGTCAGACCAGCAGCACCACTGCCGATAATAAGTACATCATACATAATGAGGGTTCCTATGGGGATAAGAAGTGCTTTGAGAGTATAACTGGGTGATATAACAACTTAAGTATGCCATGTCATTTCTATTAGCAGCAATCGTAATTATTCGGGCTATATTAATTTTGTGAAAAAAAGGGTAAGATTAGACCATATATTCATAGAGGTTTTTGGCTTGGGGTTAAATTAATATTTGCATATTGAACTTTTCTATTTTTGTTTGTCGAAGTTAGTGTTTGAAAGTGTAGATTTAGTGCCAGGTTGTTAAAAAATAAACCAAGGAGAACAGCCCATATGGGCATGGACCAAACTGATCTGGCATTAGTGAAGCGCGTACAGGCAGGAGAAAAAAGAGCATTTGATGTATTGGTTATAAAGTATCAACAAAAAGTAATTAACTTGGCGTTGCGCTTTGTACGTGATCATCATACTGCAATGGATATTTCTCAAGAGGCCTTTATCAAAGCCTACCGAGGGTTGAAAAATTTTCGGGGTGATAGTGCTTTTTACACATGGTTATATCGTATTACGATTAATACAGCAAAAAATCATGTGGTGACTCAAAGTAGAAGACTGCCTGCCAATGATATCGATGCTCAGGAGGCCGAACAATATAGTGGTGCTGATAAGCTGCATGAATCAGGAACACCTGACAAAGAAATGGAAAAAAACGATGTACACAGAGCCATTGTTGAAGCCATTGAGGAGTTACCTAATGATTTACGTATTGCTATTACATTGCGCGAAATTGAAGGTTTTACTTATGAAGAAATATCTGAGGCTATGGAATGCCCTATTGGTACCGTTCGTTCAAGAATTTTTCGTGCCCGAGAGGCTATTGAAGCCAAAATTGAACCATTAATGGGACTATAGCATGTTTAATTTATAGCGTTTACCTGCCTTATAAGTTTGGATTTAATGTGCTTTTGTTATGTTTAAATTCAGGCTTTTGTAAATGCCTATGAAATCCTTTGGAATATTGTATTAAATAGTTTAGTTAAAGAAATTATACCTCGTTCATATTTTGTTGGGAGTGCCTATTGTTGCTTAATGTAGCAAGGCTATCGGCTTAGTGAATGTAAAATTATTGGTTGTCTTTTATGCTGTTTAATACGTATTACTTTAATAAAATCGAGTCAGGAAATACAAATGACCACGACAACAAAGAAAGAAAATTTATCGGCCTTTTTGGATAATGAATCAGGCGAATTTGAACAACGACGTTTATTGGATGAGTTGCAAAAAGATGATGAACTTTTGCAAGCAATGTCTTGTTATACCTTGATTGGTGATACTATTCGAAACGAGCAGCCGAAGGAGATGGTTCCTCGCAGTTTTTTAGCTGGGATTCATGAACGTTTAGAAGATGAGCCCAGTTATGATGATGTTTATATTGAACAACAAAAAGAAGATGCATCACATAGGTGGTTAAGACCTGTAGCGGGCTTTGCTGTTGCTGCAAGCATTGCTACAGTTGTTGCTTTGAATTTTTCACCAACAATTAGTTCTGACCAGTCCCCTATAACAATGCATTCTACAACGAATGTTGTATCAGTATCATCAGGTACTCAGCCATTATTTATGGCAAAATCAACAATGAAGGCACGTCTTCGGCGTTACATTAAGAGTCATGTGAAACAAACACCTAGTTCTGCTATTATGCCATCAGTTAGGTCATTTACTCATGCGAACAATTAAGTTAGTTTTTTTGTTAGTTGTTTTAGTATTGCCTGTTTCTGGTTTTGCTTCTTCAGCTGAAGCTGTTGAGCTATTAAATAAGATGAATGATGCTCAACAGCAACTTGAATATACTGGGAGGCTCGTATTTATTAAGGATGGAGAGCCTTCTATTCTGTCTATTGAACAAAAAATAGAGAACGGTATTAGAAAGGAAACAATTGTCCCTTTAGATGAAAAGGAGGGATATGCATCAGAGGAAACATCTGCGCTGTCGCTAAACTCCTTTGCACCTATTACGTCTGCAATGCAAGATGTTTATTCATTTGATTTAGGTGAAAAGGATCAGGTTGCTGGCAGACCTTGTCAAATTATCATAGCACGACCTAAGGATCGAAAACGTTATTTGCAAAAATACTGTGTTGATTTGGAGAAAAATATTCTATTAGAATATTCGTTGACTAACCTAGAACGCAAGCCTGTTGAGCGTTTTATGTTTACTGATTTTAAAGTAACCAATCAATACACGGGTAATACAGCACCAGTATCTGTGTCTTTAGCAGGTGAGAAGCCAGCGCCAAAAGAAGGGGAAAACTATCACTCAAAGTGGGGGTTTAATTCATTGCCTGTTGGTTTTAGAAGGGTTAAATTAAGCGTTAAAGAAACTATGCAGAGCGAGAATAAGCCTCAGGAAGAAGAACATCTTATTGTCACAGATGGTTTGAGTTCGGTGTCTATTTTTATTGCCAAAGATGGTGGTAAAAAAATAGGTTCGAAAAATTTCGTAATGAATTCTGGCGCATTAAATATTCTTACTCGATTTCAGGGTGAGTATACAATAACACTCGTTGGAGAGGTTCCAAGAGGAACGCTTCAGGATATTTATATGGGTTTACGTCCTTTGCATTAATTGAGTTTTACTATTATTCCCCTGCATTATTTTTCGTACATTCAAAAAACGGTATGTTTATTGTTCATGCTTTTGGATGTATGAGGGGAAATTAAAACTAAGCAAAATATCAGGTTTTTTGAGTTTTTCATTTCTAAGCTGGATAATCATCTAGCTATTTATTTTTTCAATATAAACATTTTTTAAATTAGTTAGTTGCATGAAATAATTAAACTATTTTCATGCGAATATTAGCTAAACTGTTTAAATTCAGTAGCTATTAAGTGTTATATCTTTAGAGTAACTCCTAAATTATAACCAAAATCGCTCTACGAGCGATGTACTATCCATTCCTCCCCTAAGAGGAAGGATTTCCGTGCAAATTTCGTTAAAGGAGCGTAAAGCAATGCTTCCAATAAAAAAAACGTTCCTAAATAATACAAATAAGAAAAAGGATATTGATATGATTGAAGAAGTGGCAGAAGTAATACGTGTAGAAAGGGGGTATGCGCATGTACGTCCGTTGTCCTCATCAGCCTGTAACAGTTGTTCTTCTAGCTCGGGGTGTTCTAGTCTTTCATTTTTTACGCCAAAGAAAAAAGTAGGCGATATTATAAAAGTTCAGAACCCTGTTTATGCGAAACCAGGTGATCAAGTTATTATTGGTGTGAGTTCAAGTGCGCTAGTAGGGAATTCAGTATTAACCTATTTTCTTCCTGTACTGGCGTTACTTATGTCTGCGGTGCTTGGTTCTGAGTTGTTTTCTTTTCTTAATTTTAACAGTGAAATAGGTAGTATTGTCTTCGGTTTCATTGGGTTGGTTGCTGGTTTTTATGTTTCTCATATTGTAGCAGCACAAATACCATTATGTGATAGTTTAGATGTGCTTATTTTACGTATTAAAGAACAGCCATTGGATCCTATTGCTATTGATTTTAGTGTTTAAGTATTGACCTTTGTAATATTGAAAATATATTACAATTTGGGTTTTTCTATTAGTGTTGTTTACTTAGCTAGGTTTATAATTGTACATCTTTTATCAGTGTTTTTATTGCTAAGATGTCATTGTTTATGAATAAAAGATTCGTTTATTGTATGACCTATAGTCTTGTTGTTATTTTTTTGATGATAGCTTCACGTCTTTCCTTTGCTGTTGAGTTACCAAATTTTACAAATCTAGTGAAAACGTATAGCCCTGCTGTGGTAAATATTAGTACAAGCTATAAAGATAAAGGAATCTCATCTCAAGCAAAGACCTATGGTCATGATGGTGGAGCCTATGGTTTTTCTCCTGATCAGTTGAATAATAAAGGGTTTGCTGATGACATTGAGTCGACATCATTAGGCTCAGGGTTTATTTTATCTGCAGATGGATATGTGGTAACTAATCATCATGTTGTTGAAGGTGCAAATAAAATTATTGTTCGCCTTAATGATAGGCGTGAGTTTATTGCTAAATTGATTGGTAGTGATATTCGTAGTGACATTGCTGTTCTTAAAGTCGATGCACATGATTTGCCTGTGCTTACGATTGATGACACGCCCGATTTAGAAGTCGGAGAATGGGTTGTGGCTATTGGTTCTCCTTATGGCTTTGATCATAGTGTCACAGCAGGTATTGTGAGTGCAAAGCAGCGCAGTCTTCCTTCTGAGAGCTATGTGCCTTTTATTCAAACAGATGTTGCAATAAACCCTGGTAATTCAGGGGGGCCTTTATTTAATATTAAAGGTGAAGTGATCGGTATTAACTCTCAAATATACAGTCGAACGGGCGGTTCTGTTGGTCTTTCTTTTGCTATTCCTATTGATGTTGTTGTGAGTGTTGTTGAGCAATTAAAGTCCAAAGGAAAAGTACGTCGAGGCTGGTTAGGGGTTAGGGTTCAAGAGGTGACTAGAGAAATCAAGCATGCGTTTAATTTGGACAAAATTCAAGGAGCGTTGGTGAATGAAGTCTTTGCAGGCAGTCCAGCAGAAAATATTTTACAAGTTGGAGACGTTATTGTTGAGTTTGATGGTGCTTTCGTGCCAAGAGTATCAGCATTGCCTGTTATGGTTGGAAAGGCTGATATTGGTAAGGCGCTAACAATAACCCTATTGCGTAAAGGGAAGCGAACTGAGGTTGAACTGGTATTGAAGGAGTTGGTTGATGTTGCTAGAACAGAAAAAACAGAAGAGCTACCTAAAGTGGTCAATAATGAAAAAATTGTATTGGGTATGACTATTGCTAACTTGAGTGATGCTATGCGTAAGTCAAGTGCTGTGAAAACAGGAGGGGCTTGGGTTAATAGCGTTAGAACAGGAACCGCTGCAAGTGCAGGAATTTTAGTGGGAGATGTCATCTTGATGTTTGATGGTCAAATGGTTAAGAATGCAAGGCAACTACTGACATGGGTTAAAACAATAGCTAAGGGTGATAGTATTCCTGTGTTAATCAGGCGTAAAGATACTACGCGCTTTGTGGTGTTAAATATTGAATAAAACATTTAGCCACTATGAAAACATATGTCCTCTAACTGAAAAAAATGAGACATCAACAGCTACTAAGGAATATGATGGAAGAGAGTCGCAGGGAGTCGTTGTTAGAGGGAGAGAATGCCACATATATTGATATGCTGTATGAGCGTTATCTGCAAGATCCTATATTGGTTGATAGTAGTTGGCGCGACTATTTTTCTAATTTACCGATTCCTGCTGATTTACAGCAAGGTATACGCCACTCAGAGGTGATGCAACAATTTCGTACTGATGAATTATTCAATCATGTCAAACCTTGTCAAGTCAATGGTGCCGATCTGCAGCGAGCTGTGGAAACGGAACGGCATCAAATCCATATTATTCAGCTTATCAAAGCCTATCGTGTGTTAGGTCATCTTGAAGCAGATACTAATCCATTAGGTAAATTGCATCAACAACCTCATTCACATTGTGATGAGTTGACATTGTCTTACTATCGTCTTGATCATTTGCAGGGTGATGATGTATTTGATACAGGTGATTTTTTTCTGATCAAGCCTGCAACTATACAA
>DRMA01000202.1 GCA_011375245.1 Thiothrix sp.
GTTTTACTAGGTTTTTAATATCACTTGGTTTTCTAAGTAATTTGATATCAGGATGTCGACGAATAACACCTGTCGCAGAACAAGGTGCATCAAGCAGTATACGGTCATAAGGGCGACCATTGTACCAATCAGCAATTTGATTTGCATCTGCTTCAATCAGTATTGCCTGTTGACCTAAGCGCTCAAGATTTTCTTTTACACGCACAAGCCTTACAGCATCGTTATCAAGTGCCGTTATCTTCAATGCAGACGCTTGCTCAGCAATATGACCTGTTTTTCCACCAGGTGCGGCACAGGCATCTAATATGGTCATCTCTGGCTGACAATCAAGTAAATGAGCCGCTAATTGTGCTGATGCATCTTGTACCGAACAAGCTCCTATAAAAAAATCGGGGAGTTGATTAACGTTCACTGGGCTATCAAGTACTAAAGCACTCTCTACGTGAGGGTGGATAGCGGCTGGCAATTGATTTTCTTGCAACCGTGTCAAATAAGCATTACGTGTTTGTTGTTGCAAGTTCACGCGTATTGTCATTGGAGCACGTTGATTGCTAGCAATGACGATATCTTGCCAATTCTCAGGCCATGCGTGTTGTAATTTGTGTAATAACCATTGAGGGTAAGCATACAAACTTGTATCAACACGATTGCATTGCTGTTGTAACCCCTCTTGGTCGCGCAGGAAGCGACGCAATACACCATTGATTAGTCCTCTTGCCCATTTCTTTTTTAACGCCTGTGAAGCGGCTACAGTCTCATTAACAGCAGCATGGTCAGGTGTATCTTGATACATAATTTGATAGAGCCCAATACGAATCAAACATTCAACATCTTTGTCTTTCTTCTTCATTGGTTTGCTAATGAGAAGATCAAGTAATGCGTTAATTTGATAATGCCAACGTAAACTACCAAAACAGATATTTTTAATCCATGCTGTTTCTTGTACTGATAATTCTTTTATTGGCCTTTTTTTTATTAATGGATCAATTAATGGGTTAATGGACTGATTGGTTGGTTTACGTAAAACATCAGTTAGTGATTTACCTTGGTAAATTACTTGATAAATGTTTTTAGCAGCAATGGTTCTAGGATTCATAAGTTTTTATTTTTTACGTAATGAAAAACATTATTTACATTATTTGTTACTGAGGATGAGGAAGCTGAGTTTATCTTCAGAATGTGTTCGGAGCTAATTATTATTAAGTTATATATATAAGATAGTAGTAGTAATAGGGGGGCTGCTCATCTGGGGATAACTTTTAATTTCCTTTATTAATCATTATGTTAGGTTGTATTTTACCTGTGGATAACCTGTGGATAACCCTGTGGATAACCTGTGGACAAATTGGGGATAACTTTTTTCCCCTCTTTTTATCCACAGGTTATCCACAGGTTATCCACAGGTTATCCACAGGGTTATCCACAGGCAAATGTCTAATAATTAATCATAAAATGATTATTTTTTAATCTGTATAATATGTTATTTTTTGGATAATTTTGCTATAAAAATATAGGATTAAAAAATAAGATTTAGCCTATCTATTATACTCTATAACAGCAGGCTGTAATGAATAAAAATAGATTATCTTATTTTTGTACTATGGTTTTCAAGAGCATTTTAAGATGATTAAATAGGACGAAAAAGAGTGTTAAAAATTAAATTAGGAATAAAGGAATAGAATATTATTTGGCAAGTTATCTACAAGCGAGTGGCTGTTGTTTAATTTGACTGAAATTTTGCGCTTTCTAATGAGCGTCCATTTAAGAAACTAACCGTATCCATTGCCCTTTTTCCTGGCATTTGTAAGCGATGAATGCGTAAAATACCTTGTCCAGTACTGACCTCAATACCCGATTTTGACTCGTTAATAACGGTACCAGGCTGTTCAAGTGTTTCTGTACTCATCTCTTTTACCGATGTAGAGTGAATTTTCATTGGTTTACCATGATAATAGGTATAAGCAATGGGTCTAGGGCTAAAAGCGCGAACTTTGTAATCAATGTTACGTGCTGTATCGTTCCAATCAATATTAGCTTCTTCTTTTGTCAGTTTATGTGCATAAGTAGCATATTGCTCATCTTGCACTTCACCTTGTAAGCGCTTGCCATCAATCTTATTAATCATGGTAACAATATCTTTTGCACCTTGTACTGCTAATGCATCATGGATGCTTTGCCCCGTATCGGTATCAGTAATGGCAATAGCTGATTTATGTAATATATTGCCTGTATCAAGCCCTTTGTCCATTTGCATAATCGTGATGCCTGTCTCTTTATCACCTGCAGCAATTGCCCGTTGTATGGGTGCTGCACCGCGCCAGCGTGGCAATAGTGAACCATGAATATTGAGACAACCGTAAGTGGGAATATCTAATACTACTTGAGGTAATAATAGACCATAAGCAGCTACCACCATGACATCAGCTTGGTAAGCACGTAATATTTCTTGTACGGATTTTGTTTTTAAATGTTCAGGTTGTTCAACAGGAATACCTACGTCTATTGCCTGTTGCTTTACAGGGCTAAACGTGATTTTTCGTCCTCGTCCAGCGGGGCGATCAGGTTGGGTATAAACAGCAATCACCTCATGCTGAGAGTCGATTAATGCACGCAATGCAGGTACAGAAAATTCAGGTGTACCTGCGTAAATAATGCGCAGTGTGTTGGTTATGGTTGAGGTTATATTCATCGTTATATTGCCTTGTTATTTTGCTTTTCTAGCGAGTTTTTCGAGTTTCTTACGTACGCGCTGTTGTTTTAAAGGGGATAAGTAATCAACAAACACTTTGCCATCTAAATGGTCAATTTCGTGTTGAATACAAATAGCAAGAATGCCCTCTGCTTCGAGTTCAAAGACGTTACCTTCTTTGTTAAGCGCTTTTATCTTTACCGTTTCAGCACGTGTGACTTCAGCATAGTATTCAGGAACTGATAAACAGCCTTCTTCCGACTGGGTTTGACCCGCTTTATCAATAATTTCAGGGTTAATGAGGCACAATGGTTCATTATGTTTTTCTGAAATATCAATTACTACAATGCGTTGGTGAATATTGACCTGAGTCGCTGCAAGCCCTATTCCTGGTGCGTTATACATGGTTTCGAGCATATCGTTGACCGTTTTTTTAATACGCTGATCAATGTTGTGAACGGTTGCTGCTTTTTTGCGTAAGCGTGTGTCTGGGTAGTGTAATATTTCTAATAAAGCCATACCGAAAATCCGAATTATAGGTGTTCTGTTAAATTTATCGCTAGTATACCTGTCACTACTTCCTATTACACTTAGTCGTACCTTTAACAATACTTGGGTGATTTTTTGTTATTTTTCAGTAACTCTTTTAAGGGTGTGTTGTTGTTAACAGTTAGGATTCTTTTAAATAAATTGATAAAACGTACTGGATAAATTGTATTGTATGAATGGAATGCACACTCAATCATTGCTTGCTATAGCCCTATTTTCCTTATTATTGCTGTTGCAAGGATGTAGTACTCATTATGCTTCTTCCCCTGTAAGTCCTGCTGAACAAGCTTTTGATTCTTATTATGGGTCTCCTGCTAATGGAATGGCTACTGATAATAACGCCTCTTTCATCGATGGTCGCAAGGGAGCTGTATTACGTGAAGATGCACCAAAACGTTACGTGGTAAAAAAGGGCGATACCTTATGGGGAATTAGCCAGAAATTCTTAAAAATGCCAACATACTGGCCTGAAATATGGGATAAGAACCAGAAAGTTAAAAATCCACATCGAATCTTTCCTGGTGATGTGTTGTACCTTTATTATCGAAAGGGGGAAAGGGCAATAAATGATCAGCTTGTTCCTACCATACGTGTTGAACGTCACGGCAGTGGTTTACCCATTTCAACATTAGAACCTTTTTTGATGTGGCCTTTAATAGTTGATAAAGATGCACTGAATCAAGCGCCTTATATTGTTGCTTCACGTGATAATAAATTATTAATTGAAGGTGAGAATACGGTTTACATCAAAGGTCTTGCTAACAGTAGCCGAGGTGATGTCTATGGTGTTTATCAAACAGGTGAGGAATTACGCGATCCAGAAACTAACGAGCTATTGGGTACTGAAATAAAGTATCATGGTAAAGTTAGTATTATGCGACCTGATAGTATTACCACTGCCTTTGCTGAAGAGGTAAAACGAGAAATAAAACCTGCTGATCGTTTAATCAAGATTAATGAATATCGCACTGCTCTTACCGCGCCAATGAAAGCCCCTACTATTAAAGTGCGTGGTGTCGTTATGGGGTTGTATGATGCTACTCTTCTAAGTGGTCAGCGTATGATTGCTTTAGTGAACCGTGGTAAACGAGATGGTTTGCAGGAAGGTCATATTATTGGTATCTACAGCAAGCCTAAAGTCGTTGATGATCCGTATGAAAAATCAACCAATAAATTTAAAGTAGTGAGTGCTGTTCCTGTGACGTTGCCGCCTGAGCGTGTAGGGACAATGGTTTTATATAGTGTAACGGATAAGTTGAGTTATGGACTGATTACGGAGTCATATAATGCGATCAAAAAGGGTTATAAAATAGGTAATCCATGATATTTTAGAATTTAAAATATTGAACCATGCTGAAAAATTAGGAAATATTATTAACGTGTTTTGTGAAATCAATGGATGACTTACAATACTGGGTACGTTTGTTACGTGTACCAAAAATTGGTCCACGGCGTTACCAGACATTATTAACAGCATTTGCTACCCCCGAAAATGTCTTTAATGCTTGTATAAGTGAATTGGTTGATGCTGGCATACCTAAAAAACAAGCTGAAGCGATTATGCATCAGCCTGAGGATTCCAGTTCGGCTGATTTAGCATGGTTAAATGCATCTGCTTCACATCATATTGTTACTTATCATGATGATAATTACCCCAAACGTTTAAAGTTGATTGAGAGTCCACCACCCTTACTTTATGTACAAGGTGATGTGCATTTACTAAAAGACCCTCAATTAGGAATTGTTGGCAGCCGTCATCCTACACAAAGTGGACAAGATAATGCCTATCAGTTTGCTAAGTACCTCTCCAATCAAGGATTATGTATTACTAGTGGTCTAGCACTGGGGATTGATGGCTTTAGTCATAAAGGAGCATTAGATGCAACAGGTGCAACGATTGCTATTATGGGTACAGGACTTGATCGTGTTTATCCTGCTGCTCATCATGGCTTAGCCCACCAAGTAATCGAAAAAGGTGCAATTGTCTCTGAATTTTGTGTAGGGACACCTGTCAAAGCAGCTAATTTTCCGCGTAGAAATCGAATGATTAGTGGTTTAAGCGTAGGGGTTCTTGTTGTTGAAGCAGCCGTTAAAAGTGGTTCATTAATCACTGCCCGTTATGCGATGGAACAGGGTAAAGAAGTATTTGCATTGCCAGGTTCAATCCATAACCCCTTGGCACGTGGTTGTCATCATTTGATACGCCAAGGTGCGAAACTAGTCGAGACCGCAGAACATATATTTGAAGAATTAGTGCCTGTATTGCAAGATGCACTCCATTCAAATCAACAAAGCGAACAATTGCCTAGAACCCATTTTGAAACTCATACTAAGACCAGTGATACTAAGATTAATAATATAGAAAAAAGCCGTACTGAAAGTAACGATGAACTTGATAGTGATGAACTGAAGTTGCTTGATGCAATGGGGTATGACCCCATCCCTATTGACCAAATTGTAGAACAAACAGGATTCGCGATTGATGCAGTTTCATCAATCCTGCTATTATTAGAGCTTAAGGGCTATGTTAGTGCATGTGGTCGAAGCCAGTATTTAAGACAAAGTAGAGCGTAAATACCATGAAAGAAACAACATTAGATGTTCTTTTTTATCTTCTTGACAATTTTTCTGACTACGATGATTCAGGACAGAATCGTGATATTCTTCACAACCAATTAGAAGATGCAGGATTTCCAGCAAGGAAAATTACTCAAGCATTTGATTGGTTGGAGAGTTTAAGTGATGAAAAGAAGTATATTATCATCCCGCCACGTGAGCGTTCAACACGTATCTTTTCCACTAACGAACAACACTGGTTA
>DRMA01000203.1 GCA_011375245.1 Thiothrix sp.
ACATCAAAAGATCCAGCATATTTAATGGGACAAATGGAATTGCGTGAATCCATTGAGGATGCTGAACATGCAGCTGATCCTTTTGCTGAGCTTGATCGTTTGTACAAAATTGTACGACAGCGTAAACGCGAGGTTGAAGATGACTTTAGTCTTGCTTATGAGCAGCAGAACTTTGATGTGGCTAAACAAGCAGTGTTAAAAATGCGTTTTTGTGAACGCATTATTAGTGAAATCAAACGCATCGAAGAGCGGATAGATGATGATTTCTAGTTCAATCACCTACTTTACTTAATAATTTCCCCTCTTAGCGATTTTATCTTTTATTTTTTATCTTTGTGGTGTATGACAATCACATTGTATATAAGCGTATATATTACTATTTGCTATGGCACTTTTACAAATATCTGAACCAGGTATGTCAACAGCTCCACATCAACGCCAACTAGCAGCGGGTATTGATCTTGGAACAACTAACTCTCTTATTGCAACAGTAAGAAGTGGGCAAGCAGAGACCTTGTCTGACCTAAACGGACAGCATTTATTACCCTCTGTTATCCACTACCATGCTGATAAAGCACCCGTCGTTGGGCATGATGCTTATCAGTATATGGCAAATGATTCGGAAAATACCTTGTCCTCAGTGAAGCGTTTACTTGGACGTGGTAAAAATGATTTAAAAACATTATTAGGTACATTACCTTATGTGTTTGCTGATACGGATTCGATGGTTCCACGTATAAAAACAGTGGCAGGTGAGGTAAGTGCTATTGAAGCTTCTGCTGAGATTTTACGTGTATTAAAACAACGTGCTGAAGCGATTCTAGGGGATGAATTATCAGGTGTGGTTATCACTGTACCTGCTTATTTTGATGAAGCTCAACGCCAAGCCACACGTGATGCCGCTAAGCTTGCTGATTTAAACGTATTTCGCTTATTGAATGAGCCTACTGCTGCAGCTGTTGCTTATGGCTTGGATAAAAAGGAAGAGGGGGTGATCGCCGTTTATGATTTAGGTGGAGGCACTTTTGATATTTCTATTTTACGGTTAAACAAAGGTGTTTTTGAGGTATTGGCAACAGGTGGGAATTCTGCATTGGGAGGCGATGATTTTGATCATGTGATTGCTGAGTGGGTTTTAGCACAAGCGGGTTTGACGCATACTGATGATAAGGATTTGCTACGCCAACTTTCTGTCGCGGCACGTATTGCTAAAGAGGCGCTTTCAGACAGTGCTGAAGCAACGCTTAGCTTAGGGAATTGGCAAGGAGTTTTAGATCAAGCAACATTTCAACAGTTGGTTGAGCCTCTCGTTAAGAAAACACTAAAATCATGTCGTCGTGCATTGCGTGATGCTGAAATAAGCAAAAATGAGATCATGGATGTTGTAATGGTCGGTGGCTCTACACGAATGCCTTATGTGAGGCGGCGAGTTGGTGAGTTTTTTGAGCGCCCCCCTCTTATTGATATTGATCCTGACCGTGTTGTTGCCTTAGGAGCGGCTTATCAAGCTGATGTTTTGGCGGGTAATAAACCTGATGGTGAAATGTTGCTGTTGGATGTTATTCCCTTATCGTTGGGTATTGAAATGATGGGGGGCTTAGTTGAAAAAGTGATTAGTCGTAACACCACTATTCCTGTTGCTCGTGCGCAAGAATTTACGACTTATAAAGATGGACAAACAGCAATGTCTATCCATATTTTGCAAGGCGAGCGAGACACTGTTGAAACAAATCGCTCACTAGGAAAATTTATATTGCGTGGTATTCCTCCTTTATCAGCAGGTGTTGCTCGTATTAAAGTAACTTTTCAAGTGGATGCAGATGGTTTACTGAATGTTAGTGCTGAAGAAGCATCAACAGGGATTAAAGCACAGATAGAGATTAAACCGTCTTATGGTTTAACGGATAATGAAATTGAAACAATGTTGCGTGAATCAATGGAAAATGCGCAGGGTGATATGGAATTGCGACGTTTGCGTGAAGTGCAAGTCGAAGCTGATCGTGTATTGGAAGCATTAGATGCAGCTATGCAAACAGATGCAGATGCATTGCTTGATAATATTGAAAAAGAGTGTTTGTTGGAAGCTAGGCAACGTTTGTTGGAAGCTAGACAACAGGATAATCATGACGTTATTACTAATGCAATGAAGGCACTTGAAAAAACGGCAGAATTTTATGTGGAAAGACGGATGAACTTGAGTATTAAGACCGCAATGTCGGGTCATAATGTTGATGAGTTTTAGGAGTCTATAATGGTAGAAATGAATCAATAACTAGGAATGTCTTGAAATGCCAAAATTAATTTTTCTTCCTCATGAAGAGCTATGCCCTGAAGGAGCTGTATTTGAAACAGAGAAAGGTATCAGTATTTGTGATGCTGCGTTAAAAAATGATATTGATATTGAGCATGCATGTGAGAAATCATGTGCGTGTACAACCTGTCATATTTATATTCGTGAAGGTTTTGATTCTTTAGTAGAAGCAACCGATCTTGAAGAGGATTATCTTGATAAGGCATGGGGGGTTGATCCTGATTCACGCCTTAGTTGTCAAGCACTTGTTGGTGAACATGATTTAGTGATTGAGATTCCAAAGTATACTATCAATATGGTTTCCGAAACACACTAGAGCAAAGGATGTTGGTTGTTTTTTATGATGAAATTAAATTGGACAGATACGTTAGATATTGCCATTGAATTGGATGAAACTCATCCTGATGTGGATCCACAATATGTGCGATTCACTGATTTGCATCAATGGGTGTGTGAATTAGAGTATTTTGATGATAAGCCAGATAGGTCGAATGAAAAGATCTTGGAAGCAATTCAAATGGCATGGATTGAAGAAAAAGATTGAGTAATGCTAGTCGTTTATATAGAATACTGAAAGTTGCTTATTAAAAGACCCCCTACTTAAGCGTAGAGGGCGAATCAAAAGCGAGGTATGTCAGATAGCTTATATTTATTATTGTTACGTCTGATCATTTCCTCTAGGGGCTTGCTGGTAAAATTTTTAAATCCCTTCCTCTTTCAAGGAAGGAGAGTGTGTTGCTGGGAGCACTTAACTTATTATTGTTATTATTGGTTGTAGTACTTCCCATTTTTGTGGCTTTATATCCCTTTGCCGTTTTTTATTATTTTCTTGTTATTATTTTCTTGTTATTGTTTTTTTATCCCTGTTGTATCTAAAGCATCAAGGTCGAGCATCTTAGTGTGTCGTTGCTTGCTACTTGTGTTTAGTAGTGCAAATGAGATGCCAATTCTTCTTAAAGGCGTTATTTAAATTAAAATTATTTATTTTTTACAAAAAATACAATGACTTACTTTTGTTTTTATTCTGAAACTCTATATGTTTCATAAAATATATTTGGCTTAATAAATGTCAGCTTGTGACAGTAACCGTCATTTTTTGGGGTGATAGATGACAAAAGTAGCTTTATTGGTGACAACTGGTGACAACTATTGATATGGTTTGATAAAAAGTGTGTTTTTTGATCAGTTTTTGCTTCTTTTTCCGTATCGTTTTTCAATAGCTGACTTCTATCTAAAGCGTTATAATCCTCAACTCGTTTCGGATTCCTGTGTTAAGGAATTACGACATATTTTTACTCTTATTCAAATGTCAAACGCATCACTATAGCTGAATTAACAGTATAAACAGTTATGGGTATGTTGTGTCATTTGGATGTAACTGATGACGATTTATGTGTGGAATTATTGGGATTGTTGGTCATGAAGTGGTTAATCAGACAATTTATGATGCATTAACTGTATTGCAGCATAGGGGGCAAGATGCCGCAGGTATTATTACCAGTGATGAAAAAGTCCTCTACTTAAAGCGAGGTAATGGTCTAGTTCGAGATGTGTTTTATAAGCAGGATATGAGAATGCTGCAAGGAAATATGGGGGTTGGACATGTGCGTTATCCCACTGCAGGCTCTTCCTCTTCTTCTGAAGCACAACCTTTTTATGTTAATTCACCTTATGGGATTTCGTTGGCACATAATGGTAATTTAACCAATGCAGATCAGCTTAAAAAAGAATTATATAAAGAAGATCGTCGTCATATTAATACGAATTCAGATTCAGAAATCTTATTGAATATATTCGCCCAAGAGCTTTCAAGACAGGGAGCCTATAAGGTTCATAAGGAAGATATATTTACTGCTGTTGCAGGTGTGCATAGGCGTTGTCGTGGCGCTTATTCCGTTGTTGCGATGATTACTCGGGATGGCATTGTTGGTTTTAGAGATCCTAATGGTATACGCCCCTTGTGTTACGGTGCACGGGAAACAGAAAAGGGGTTGGAATATATGTTAGCCTCAGAAAGTGTGGCACTTGCTACACAAGGATTTGAGCTTATTCGGGATATTATGCCAGGGGAGGCTATTTATATTACCAATGGTGGTAATCTTCATTTGCAGCAGTGTGCGGAAAATCCTCAGTATAATAGCTGTATTTTTGAATACGTTTATTTTGCTAGGCCTGATTCAATCATTGATAATGTTTGGGTACATAAGGCTCGTATGCGAATGGGGCATAAACTAGCTGACTGTATTTTACAAAACTGGTCTGAGCATGATATTGATGTTGTAATCCCTATTCCTGATACGAGTAGAACAGCAGCAGCTGAAATTGCCTTGATGCTTGATGTTAAGTTTCGTGAAGGTTTTATTAAAAATCGTTATATTGGTCGTACCTTTATCATGCCAGGACAGACTAAGCGCGAAAAATCAGTGCGTCAAAAACTGAATCCTATCGACATTGAGTTTAAGGGTAAAAATGTGTTGCTTGTTGATGACTCTATTGTGAGAGGAACAACATCACGTGAAATTGTACAAATGGCAAGATCATCAGGTGCTAAAAAAGTTTACTTTGCCTCCGCAGCGCCTGCGGTACGTTATCCTAATATTTATGGTATTGATATGCCTGCTGCGAATGAGCTTATCGCTCATGATCGAACGGATGAAGAGGTTGCTGATCTTTTGGGGGTAGACCGTCTTATTTATCAAAGCCTTAATGATCTGATTGCTTCTGTAAGAGAAGGAGATGCAACACTTGAAAAATTTGATTGTTCTGTTTTTGATGGAAAATATGTTATGGATGAAGGACGTGAGTATTTTGAAAAGATTGAAGCGCAACGTAATGACCTTTCAAGAAGCAACAAAGGCAGTACGATAGCAATTGATTTATCTGATGCAACTGAGTAGCAAAACGATTGATGATGTACAACGGAAAATTAGGCGTGTAGCAAATACAAGTGCAAATGTTGTATATCATCCCACTTCCCGCTATCTTATTGTTAGCGTGTCGCACCAGTGTCTTTATGTTGTAAAAAACCGTGTTGTGTTAACGTATTATCAGGTTTCAACAGGATTAAAAGGCGTAGGAAATAGAACAGGGAGTGAACAAACCCCATTGGGTTTGCATCGCATAGCGGAAAAAATAGGTGATAATGCGCCACTAGGTAGTATTTTTAAAGCACGATGTAATACAGGACAAATAGCACGCATATTGACCACAGAAAATGAGTATAGTGAAGGGGATAATATTACCAGTCGTATACTCTGGTTAGACGGGATAGAACAGGGTAAAAATAAAGGCGGAGATGTTGATACGCATAGCCGCTATATCTATATTCATGGTACTGATGAAGAATGGCGTTTAGGTGAAGCGGTCTCACATGGTTGTATACGAATGGCCAATAAGGATGTAATTCAATTATTTAATGAAATTATAGTTGACTCACTCGTTGTAATTATTAAATAATGGTCCTTCCATTGTTTTTATTTGTATCTGTTTTTTCAATATGGTAGGGAAATTGCTGTCTAAGAAAGTATTTTGCTAGATAATACATTGGGTCAACTATCACCCACTAAAGTGGGTGGCTTGGGTTGTGAGACTCAAGATAGTGTTCTTTAAGAACATAATAGGTGATTAGCCTAAGCTCCTTGAGAGCTACGTTGTTTTTGTCATAATACCCTTGGATGCCTCCCTAGT
>DRMA01000204.1 GCA_011375245.1 Thiothrix sp.
ATCGTTCGGGTGCAGTTGCACAGGGTCTGTCTGCTATCAATACTTATATTGGTAATGAGCAAGATCCAGCAGATTACGCACGTATGGTATCAAACGATCTTATGGGTATTACCCGTGATGATTTGGCTTACGATACGGGTCGTCATGTTGATGATTCAGTACATCTTTTTGAAGAATGGGGGCTACCTATTTGGAAAACACTTGCAGATGGTACGCGTGTCGATGGTGCTCGTTGGCCAAACGAAGGTGGCAAACTTCTTGTTGAAGGTGGTACACCTGTGCGTTCTGGTAAATGGCAGATCATGATCAATGGTGAGTCTTACAAGTGGATTGTTGCAGAAGCGGCAAAGAAAGCAATCGGCATGGACAATATCCAAGAGCGTGTTTTCATTGTTAAGCTTGTTAATGACAAGAACAAAGAAAACACAGTATCAGGCGCTGTTGGCTTCTCAGTACGTGAAGACCAAGTTTATGTTTATACTGCAAAAGCAATTCTTTTAGTTGCAGGTGGTTGTGTCAACATCTTCCGTCCTCGTTCAGTGGGTGAAGGTCAAGGTCGTGCTTGGTATCCAGTATGGAATGCGGGTTCTACTTACACAATGGCAGCAGAAGCAGGTGCTGAGCTTACATTGATGGAAAACCGTTTCGTTCCAGCTCGCTTTAAAGACGGTTATGGTCCTGTTGGTGCGTGGTTCTTGCTTTTCAAAGCAACAGCAACCAATGCATTTGGCGAAGTTTATATGGATCGTAACAAAGAAATGCTTAACGACTACCCTCCTTATGGTCAGGCAGCCGTTCCAGCATCTTGCTTACGTAACCACCTAATGCTGAAGGAAATGAAAGAAGGTCGTGGTCCCATGTATATGGATACAGTGACGGCACTTGCTAACCTTCGTAAAACATTGACTCCAAAAGAAGTTAAACACCTTGAAGCTGAAGCGTGGGAAGATTTCCTTGACATGTGTGTGGGTCAGTGTGGTATTTGGGTAGGTGAAAACATTGAGCCTGAGAAGAAAAACTCTGAGCTTATGCCAACTGAGCCATACCTATTAGGTTCTCACTCAGGTTGCTGTGGTATTTGGGTTTCTGGTCCTACAGATGTTGGCGCACCAACATCGGAAGAGCATGCTGAGGCAGATAAAGTACCAAGTCACTTACCATCAGGTTGGAACTGGGGTTATCGTGGCATGACAACTGTTAATGGTCTGTTTACTGCAGGTGATGGCGTGGGTGCTTCGGGTCACAAATTCTCATCAGGTTCACATGCAGAAGGACGTTTAGCAGCTAAAGCAATGGTTCAGTACTGTATTGATAACAAAGATTTCACGCCAGAGCTTGATACGTCTGTTGACGATCTTGTTTCAGAGCTTTATCAGCCAGTTCGTACTTACCTTGAGCATAAGGACTACTCAACAGCGATTGATGTTAACCCTAACTACATCACACCTCGTATGTTGCAGTTCCGTTTACAGAAGATCATGGATGAGTACGTTGCAGGTGTTGCAACTTACTACCAGACAAATGCACAGATGATGGCGGTTGCTGAAGAAAAACTAGAAATGCTGAAGGAAGACGCGAAAAAAATGCGTGCGAAAGACCTTCACGAACTTCTACGAGCTTGGGAAAACTATCACCGTATTCTCACAGCAGAAGCGCACATGAAGCATATTCAGTTCCGTGAAGAATCACGTTATCCTGGTTTTTACTATAGAACGGACTACAACTTGGTTGATGAAGAAAACTGGCATTGTTTTGTAAACTCTGTTTATGACAAAAACACAAAAGAATGGACTGTGTTTAAGCGCGCTCATAAAGACTTAGTTGATAAGTCTAAGCTATTTAAGTAAAAAATAGCTTGAGTTTAAGGACTTAGTTGGATCAGTAACAACTAGAAAAACTAGGTTCTTTGTGCGAATAGAAAATCCGAGTATCGCAAGATACGCGGATTTTTTATTTGCTAGGTTATAATTTCCCTTAAGATAACTAATTGATATTGTGGTTGAGTAGCTACTGTGTATTATGCCGCCTCTACCCAAAAAATAGAGAAAATATGATGAGTACGGAAAAGATGGATATCCCCGAAGAGATGCAAAGTACTTTGGTGCCTGAAATTATGGAGCCAGAGACGGAATTTAAATTTCGTTGTCATAAGGACATCTCTTGTTTTAATGCTTGTTGCAAACGTACTGATTTGACCCTCACTCCTTATGACATTTTGCGTTTACGACAACATTTAGAGTTGTCATCAGAAGCGTTTTTAAAAAATCATACCGTTCCTTTTGAAATGGATGCACATGGTACACCTGGTATAAAAATGCGTACTGATAATGAGGGTGCTTGTTTGTTTGTACGTGAAGAAGGGTGTAGTGTCTATGAGGATAGACCCTCTTCTTGTCGTCTTTATGGCTTAGGTTCCTTAGCTAAACATGATCAAGGTACGTCAGGCGAGCATTTTATACATTTTAAAAATAAAGAAGCGCATTGCAAAGGTTGGGATGAAGATAATACACAAACAGTAAAAGAATTTACCGCAGCACAAGGCGTTGATGTCTATGAAGAATACAATAAAGACTGGATGCGTTTAATGCTGAAGAAAAAATCAGCAGGACCTTCGATTGGCAAGCCTTCTGAATTGAGTTTGCAGCTCTTCTTTATGGCTTCTTATGATCTTGATCGTTTTAAACGTTTTATTCAAAGTCCATCATTTAGTAAAATTTTTACCTTAGACAAAGCTGAATTCGATAAAATTTGTAGTGATGATCTTGAGCTACTCAAGTTTGGCGGGCGTTTTATGCTGCATGTTTTATTTGGTGAGCAGTCTGTTCCTGTGGTCGAAAATGCTGCTGAGAAGCGTTATGAAGAGCGTAAAGACATTATTGATATGCGTTATAAGGCAGAAGTTGAAGCGCATAATATTAAGGCAGAAGAATTAAAAAAAGAAGCGTTGCGTGTTGATGATGACCGTCAAGATGATGGGCATGATGCGGATAGTTGTCATGATAAATCGTGCAAATAACAATCAATTACTATGACAATTTCAAGTCCAACTTCTATTGCTATTATTTCTGATACTCATGCGGTCTTAGATGAGCGTATTGCTGCCCTTATTCGTCAGTGTGATTATGCCATTCATGCAGGTGATGTGTGTGGTGAGTCAGTATTGGAGGCTATGCAGCCGAAGCAAGGCAAGGTATATGCAGTTGCTGGTAATAATGATGGCTATCTACATGGTAACAGCTTACCACAGCAAACAAGGATTGAGTTAGAATCAGGTTCTATCGTTGTTGAACATGGTCATTTACATGGTATGAGTAAGCCCTGCCATGATTCTTTGCGAAAAGCACATTCCGATGCAAGAGTGATTGTTTATGGACATACTCATACAATGCTGCAAGACAAAAGCCAGCAGCCTTGGGTGGTTAACCCAGGCGCTGCAGGTAGCACACGTACACGTGGAGGTCCCTCATGCTTAGTTTTAAAATGCGATGAGGTGGATTGGCATATTACAGAGCATCGTTTTAGTGAGTGAGTTATAGATAGTCAGATAATTGTGTTCACAGATTAGAAGCAAGCCATGTGGATTATTTTTTATCAGATAAAAATAATCCACATGACTGGGCTGGATTTGTAAAAATGAAAGTAATTATCTGAAGATCTATAGAACTAACTATCAACAATGCGGCTTTTATTAACATAAGCATTGCGTTTATAACGTTGTTTCATGCCTTTTTGTGTTCGTTGAGCGGCTGCTTTGTCTTTATAAGTACCGATTCTTACGTGGTATAGGGGTTTTCCTGCTTTGGTCGTTGATGTTATAAAGACCTTATAACCTTCTTTTTTAAATAGCTTTTTCGTGCGTTTTGCCTTTCTCTTGCTACTTGTTGAGAGTAAGTTCACGGCATAGACTTTATTTGCCGCTGCTATTTTTTGTTGCTGGCGTTGTTGTTTGGCACGTTGCTTAGCACGTTTTTTTGCTAAGATTTTTTTCTCTTCTTTGGTATATAAACGTGTATCTTCATAGCGAGCTAAATTATCCTTTACTAGCTTTAACCCTTTGGTTTTTATGGCGCTATTGTTAGTGCAGTCAAGTTTTGCTAGTTTTTGCTTGTTTTTATACACATCAAGCCACGTAATACGCATTTTACGATGACGTTTATCATGTTTATTCGTGAGTAACGCAGAGTTTATAACATAGTCGTAATGTCTATTATTAATGCGTAACGTTTCATAAGAGGAAGAAGGGTATTTTTCATGAGTGTAATAAGGTGCTGAGGTGAGCGTGATGCTGCGTTTTCGTTTCCCCGTGAATTTGTACTGTACTATGTTTTTATTAACCCGACAGACTGAGAAATTGTCGCCTCCTTTAATATTACAAGAGACGATTTCTTTGCCTTTTTTACAATGTGGTTTTGCGACTAAATCCAAGGGTATGAAAAACAAACTGCTTAAGATAATAAGCTTAAAAGCGAGTGTACTTTTCATCATTGAACTAGTTTTCTGCATCTTCTAACCCTTTGGTATGTGTTTCATTAATACGACTGAGTAATGGTTTAAACGGAATAATTTCCTGTGGAATTTGGTGCATATTAGTCATAAAACCAAAACTTGTTGGGGAGTGTTCATAGCTACCTTCTTCAAGACTCTTGAGGAGTGCTTTTAGTTCAGGTTCAAGTGCCTCTGATATGCCTAACGTATCGGTCATATAGTCACCATCAAACTCAGCAGAAGCACGAACTTCACTAATTTCATAGAGTGCATCAGCAACAATTGCTTTATATTCTGCATAAGAACGGGCGCGGGGCATCCCTCTTCCTATTCTGGACATTGATCATTCTCCTTATGTTTTACGGGGGCGTGTTGGTATCAGCCAATGATTTCTACGCTTAATTATTGTTTAAACAGCCCTGATTATCGCATAAAAACATGATTTGTGGATAAGACTCACGTATTATGGCGCGATATTAATTTCATGATTTATAACATGGTGTATGACGGATATATAGACATTCAGATAATTACGTTCACACTGACGAATCCAGTCAGTGGATTATTTTAAAATCTAACTCTCTATATATCAGGTTTATCATTTGGGAATGGAGTGGCTAAATAGTACCATTTTTCCTGCTAAAATAAAGGACGTTAGTCTATGACTGATGAAATTGTTACAAAAGACAAACATGTACAATTTACCTATCAAATTACTGATGAAACAGGTGATGTTGTTGAACGTATTGATCTGCCGATGACCTGTATTTTTGGTCGGCATAATCGCCTCTATGAGTCGGTTGAGTTAGCCATGCTGGGTGCAGGTGTTGGCGATGAAATTTCTGCTAAATTAAAACCTGCCGAGTGTGCATGGGGAGAATCTGATCCAGCGCTTATTTTTACCGACTCTCTTTATAATGTTCCTTCTGAGTATCGCTATGTGGGTGCGGAAGTGCAATTTCAGAATGATAAGAATGAAATCAAAACCTTCATCGTGTCAAAAATAGAAGGAAACACGATTACGATTGATGGCAATCATCCCTTTGCAGGAAAGACAATGACTTTTCATGTCAAAATTCTCGCCGTGCGTAAAGCAACAGGTGAAGAATTAGTTGAAGGAGTTGCATCGGGTGCAGAGGGGATGGGACTAGCAGGGCAGGGAGGCACTTTACATTAGTTATGCAAGAAACCTCAATGGATAGCGGTATTCCTGATTTTACCGAACACGAAACATGGTTGATTGTTTCTACACTTGATGAGCGTTATGGCAAAGATAAGGTTGAGGCGCAACAAGTGGATGTGGAATTACGTTTATCGCCAAGCGATAAGCATTTAACTCTTTGTCCTGCTATGTATTGGGAAGAGGGAAAATCTCGATTTTTGCTGGCAAAAGTTGAAGATAATCCACGCACAGGTGAGCGTCTGTATCATAGTCAGTTTTTTTATTCAGTGCGCCATCACTATGGCGAAGAATCTAATCAATATAAAGATTTAGGTGACTGTATTGTTAACCTATTAAAGCTACAAGAAAAATACGAAGAGCATTTAAAAGAAAACCCAGAGACAACAGATATGCGCGGTGTTGCAGGTCATGTTTCGATAAAGGGCGAATAATAACAACGCCTTTGCCAACGAATGGTTAAAAGGTAAGTTAGAAATCTAATAATAACAATATATTAACTGTATTACTTTTATAATTAACTTAGGAGGTTTTTTATGACCGTTAAGAATGCGTTTTACGCACAATCAGGTGGTGTAACCGCCGTTATTAATACATCTGCATGTGGTGTGATTGAAACTGCCCGCAAATATCCTGACAAAATAGGTAAAGTTTATGCGGGTCAAAATGGCATCATCGGTGCATTGATGGAAAACCTCATTGATACGAGTCAAGAGTCTGATGCCGATATTTCAGCTTTACGCCATACACCTTCAGGCGCTTTTGGTTCTTGTCGTTATAAGATGAAAAGTCTTGAAGATAACAAAGAAGAATACGAACGTCTTATTGCCGTTTTCAAAGCGCATGATATTGGTTACTTTTTCTATAATGGCGGTGGTGACTCTGCCGATACGTGTCTAAAAGTATCACAGCTTTCAGAAAAAATGGGCTATCCCATTCAAGCCATTCATGTGCCTAAAACGGTTGATAATGATCTACCGATTACCGATAACTGTCCCGGTTTTGGTTCAGTCGCAAAATACATTGCAGTATCTACGCGCGAAGCGAGTTTTGATGTTGCGTCAATGGCTGAAACATCGACTAAGATTTTTGTTTTAGAAGTAATGGGTCGTCATGCAGGTTGGATTGCAGCAGCAGGCGCATTGGCTGCGGATAAAGAGAATGATATTCCTGTCGTGATTTTGTTCCCTGAAGTAAAATTTAATCAGGAAAAATTCCTTGCGACGGTTGATGAAAACGTAAAAAAACATGGTTACTGTACAATTGTTGTTTCTGAAGGCACGGCATGGCCTGATGGTCGTTTCCTTGCTGAGCAAGGCACACGTGATGACTTTGGTCATGCGCAATTAGGTGGTGCAGCACCTGTTGTAGCTAATATCATTAAAGATGCATTGGGCTATAAGTTCCATTGGGCAGTTGCTGATTATCTACAACGTGCAGCACGTCATCTTGCCTCTAAATCCGATGTTGAGCAAGCTTATGCATTGGGTGAAGCAGCGGTTAATATGGCAATGGAAGGCAAAAATTCAGTGATGCCTGCGGTTATTCGTACTTCAAATGATCCTTATACATGGGAAATTGGTTCAGGTAATTTATCTGATATTGCCAATGTTGAAAAAATGATGCCCATGGAATACATCAGTGAAGATGGGTTTGGTATTACGGATGCCTGTCGTGAGTATTTGTTGCCATTGATTGAAGGTGAAGATTACCCTCCTTATAAAAACGGATTGCCTGATTATGTAACACTGAAGAAAAATTTAGCAGAGAAAAAGCTGCCTGAGTTTACTATGAAATAAGGCTAGTTTTGGTAAGGCTTGCTATAACATAGTGGTCAACTACCCGCCCCTAAAGGAGCGGGCTTGAGTCGCGAGATTCGAGATACGTCTTCGGACAAAATAGGTGATTAGCCTCAGCCTTTATTGGCTACGTTGTTTCAGTCATAGCACCGTCGAATGCCTCCCTAGTTTGACGCTCTGCTTTTTAGTATTAAAAGACCTCAACGGGTCG
>DRMA01000205.1 GCA_011375245.1 Thiothrix sp.
ATAGACGGTATTTTTGAATACCTCAATCCCGATTGATTCCAGTGAAAAAGCCATAACGTAGGATTTTTGTTTCAATAATCATCCTGATTTCTTTATGGAGAAGTCACTGAACAATAAGATAAATTATTCGATTTTTTAATGAACTGCTTATCAAACGTATATAAATGACTCAATCGTTGCGATTTCGCTAAATGAAGTGCATCCGCAAAATCCAAACCTTCCGAATGCCATACTAACGCTTGAGCAATCAGCACAGGATTATCCAATTGAACATTGGGTAATCCAAATAGCTTCTTCAAGCCTTCTCGTATGGTTTCAGCATCAAAATCATAGGCGTAACGTAGTACCCATTCTGTTTCCAAGATAACCGTGTCGGGGATAAAAATATCATTATTTTCAAAGAGGGCTAGACTTTTTTGAAATTGTTTTTGATCATCCTCAGTGAGAAGACGAACCACAATATTGGTATCAATCGCAATCATTCATACGCTCCAAAACACCTTGTTTAATGGCTTGTTGCATGTCATCCAGTGTTTTAGCTTCACCTTTATAGTTTAGGCAAGAGGCAACCTCATCGAGTGTTGTCACTGTAAAAGGGGTTTTGGGTTTGAGTAAAATGCCATCGCCCATTTCAATGACCACAAGATCCTGTCCTGCCGTCCATTGATGAGCCTCCCGTATAGGCTTAGGAATAATCACTTGACCTTTACTGGATAATTTTGTTGTTAGCATAAATACGCTCAGGTAAGAAAAAAGTAAGATTATTCTAGCCTGTATGTCAGGAAAGTCAAGAAACCTTAAAATGGAGGCTGGGCAACCACAAGGGATTACCCCTAACAGCGGATTCGTGACTATATCAAAAGAGATAGACGACACTTAGCTTTCAAATTGAGTTTACAGCGTTTAAGTTGGTTTATTTCCATCACCTCAGTCACCGTTTGGACGATGACTGGCATACCTGTAATTACATAACGATTAAACCATATTAATCAATTTTTACTTTATGGCTTATTCTTTTTCATACTCAAGCGTATACCGTCCCAAGCCCATAACGGTTACTTTGCCTACATGTACATATTGCCCTAAGATCAACATTGACCAGAACGGTTGTAAATCAGCCGTTGCTAACTCAATGCTACCCATCAACCCGCCTAAGCTCATGGTGGTTTTTTGGCGTGATGAGTAACGTTGCCAATCTTGCCAATAAAGGGCTTTTTTTTCGAGGGTTAGTTTTTTTGCTTGCTCTATTAGCTGATTAAAATCGGGCTGAAATAAATAATCGGTATGGAAATAACTCAGTAAAAGTAAGCGACGCATTAATGGGGTGAACAAGGCAGCAAACGAAAAATTGGCTTCGATAATCACATTTTTGCGCTGTACGCTTCTAAAAGGGGTTACAAAATGTAAGGTCACGCTGCTTTTCGGTAAGGGAGGGATGTCAATAGCGGTGGCAGGTAATGCCGTCAGCCGCTCGCCTGCATAATAAATCGTTTGCCTGCCTTGCTTTGTGTATTGTTCAATAAAAGTTAAGGCAAATTTGCCACGTTGAAAGCCAATACCACGTTTGCCTATTTGTTGCATGGCATGGATAATATACGGTAACTGTTGATTCGCACGACCAATTAAGACCATATCAATAAACAAGCTATCCCCTGCTTTAACCGTTTGTGCCTGCTGCGGATCAGGACGAATAATAAAAGGATGCGGTGCTGTTTTTGATTTTCGCATCATTGTTGTGGTAGCAGGCGGCGGGGTTTCAAAGATATAGCTATAGACACACTGTTGCCAGAGCAAACAATTCTCGCAATGTTTTTCATGCGTGACACACACGGTACGTTTTAAGGCATGACCGAATAAGCCACGCCATGCTGATCCCGTGTAAGGCGGTAATAAAAAATCGGTTTGTGCGGTAAAATGAAAACGGTACTCGGCTAAAGGGAAGTCGCTTAAATCATTAGTTGTCTTCTCAGGCACACTATTTCCTCTGTAGAATCGGTGCGTTGCAATGCTATTGCAGTGCTAATAAGCGTTTGGCAATGCCACTTACCCGTGATTTATAAACAGGTTTATTTTTCTTGCCTTTGGTTTTATCAGGATTATCCATTACGCCTTTAAAATGTATTTCCATGAGTTCGCAAATTTGTTGTTTTAACTCAGCATCATTGTTCGCTTCTAGTTTATCCAGCCATGTCTCGATAACCCCTTGTTGCCAAAAAGCATTTTTATTATTGTGCCAATCATTGTGCTGTGCCTGTTCAAAAAACTCACCTGCTAAGGGCGATAATTCACGTTTAGCCTGTGCTAAAGTCGCTTCTGCCTGTTGCTGTTGTTCACGTTGCTGGTGTTCTTTTTCGGCTTGCCGTTGTTGCTGTTCCTGCTTGATGGCTTGTTGCCGTTTGACCTCCTGCAAAGCGCGTTGTTGTTTTTGCTGATGGTGGTGTTGCCAAGCGCGTAGCGTTTGTGTTTGTGTTTGTTGCTGAACAAGGTGTTTAAAAGGGGCGTTTTCTTGCGGGTCGATTTCAACTAAAACCCAGCCAAAGGTTTTCATGCCTTGTTGGGTATCATTGTGGGTTGAGGCTAACCAAAGGGTTGTTGCTTCTGCTTTATACTCCTTTTTTTTCCCTTTGCCTTTATTAATCCCAATTGAACGGATGCCATTTAAGGTAATCGCTTCTGCGCCACTGTGTTGTCCGACGCGGAGTAAGAAAACAGTCTTGTCTTTATTATTGCGAATTGCTTGTTGGATTGTGCCTAAGCGTTGTAGCCAATCGGTATCCGCATAGCGCAGTTGCTCCAGCAAACGTCGTTCTTTTTCAAGTTGTGGCAGATAAAAGTCATTACAGGCTTGTGCAATCTCGGTGATTGACCAACGAAATTTTTCCGCAGGCAACTTATCGTGATGGCGTTTAACGCTTTCAACATTGTGCAAGCTAAGGCTACCCTCCAAACACTGGTAACGTAAGGCAGGCACACATTCAA
>DRMA01000206.1 GCA_011375245.1 Thiothrix sp.
GTCTTTTTTATGCAAGCAGGGTTTGCGATGTTAGAAAGTGGCATGGTGCGTTCTAAAAATGCTGTTAATGTGATTATGAAAAACTATATTGATATGGCTTTTTGTTCATTAGCTTTTTGGGCAGTTGGTTATGGATTAATGTTTGGTGCAAACCCAACAGGATTTTTTGGTACGAATCATTTTGTATTGCATGATACTGACTCATGGAATTACACCTTATTATTATTCCAAATCATGTTTGCTGCTACTGCCGCAACTATTGTGAGTGGTGCTTTAGCGGAACGGATTCGCTATTGGCCTTATATTATTAGCGCCATTCTTATTAGCTCGTTTATTTATCCTATTTTTGGTAGTTGGGCATGGGGAGGAGATAGCGACAGTCATACAATGGGATGGTTGAAAGCACTAGGTTTTATTGATTTTGCAGGTTCTAGTGTTGTTCATGCTATTGGTGGTTGGTGTGCACTTGCAGGTGTTATCGTGCTAAAACCACGTTTAGGACGGTTTGATAAGACACGAGCGCGGGCTGTGCAAAACACGTCAAACCAAAATAAACAATATTCAATTCCAGGACATAATCTTCCACTCGTTGCTTTAGGCGGCTTTATACTTTGGTTTGGGTGGTTTGGTTTTAATGGCGGCAGTATGCTTGAAGCCAATGCGAATATTGGAAAGATTATTCTTAATACACATCTTTCGGGGGCAGCGGGTATTTTTAGTGCAATGCTAACCTTGTTCATTATCCGCAAACCTTTGCTCTTAACAAGTGCGGTTAATGGTGGATTGGGTGGTTTGGTTGCTATTTGTGCAGGTTGTGCGTATATGACTCCCCCTTTTGCACTTTTAACAGGGGCGGTAGCAGGAATAATAACTATCCTTGGTAATCGTTTACTAGAAAAACTACGTTTAGATGATGCTGTAGGGGCTGTCTCTGTTCATGCGTTTGCAGGCACATGGGGAACATTAGCAATTGGTTTGTTTCATAGCGAACAGCTATTTAATAGTGAAAGATTGATGATTCAAGCATTAGGAGCAGGTATTGCTTGTCTTTGGGCTTTTTCTACGGCTTGGATCATGTTTACCTTGCTTAATTTTATCGTTAAACTTAGGGTAAAAACGTCAGATGAGAGAAAAGGTCTTGATTATAGTGAACATTTTGAAGTTGCTTATCCTGAATTTCAACAGGATTTATTGCATTCAGGAAAAAGGTGAAATTATTGCTTTCTCATAAAGAACGTATCAAAAGGAGACAAATTATTCAACATGCCCTTATTGATCAACTTTCTTCACAGCAAGTAGAACAAGCAATTGCCTTATGGGATACATTATTTCATGACAGTCCTACTTTTGTTGCAAAAATTTTTCCATTTACTAGCAAGTTAGTTGTTGAGCTAAATTTATCATCAGCTAAAAAGCTTAAGTTAATGACTAGTTTAATGGCTAGTTTTAATTTATTAAAAGATGCCGTCATTGTTGAGCCTGTTGTCTTTGAAACACAACGAAAACCAATGACAGATGTTTATATCATTTTTAATGCGATACTCAGTGAAATTATTGTATATCTCAAACAACACTATGCAGAAGATATTCCACTTTTTAAGCAATATTTAATTGAAGAAATAGCCCAACTTGAACTAAAGCCTAAAGCATACCAAGAATTATTAACATGGTGTCAACGGATTGAGAAAGAAGGTTATTTAATTCATCAGGATGTTAATAAAGACCAAATGGTAGCCTTTATGGATTTTCTTTATGAAGAGTTATGTAGCATGTTTGGTGCAAAACAAACAGATGCGTTGTTTTCTACTGTTGTGAACCACTGTGAGAAATACCCAGAAGCAAAAAAATTCTCGCCACATAATCTGATTTGATCTTGTTTTTCTGGTGACGCAACACAGGTAATATTGTTAACGCTTCTTCACTCTCTTTAACAGCCAGCTAATTTGGTTGAATGATAAAAATAATATTAGCACTTAAAAATCAATATCCTCAATGCGTTTAGCAACAATGCTCCTGTTTAACCAATGATCCAACTGTTCCAAATCTGTGCTTACTTGAATGGTTTTAATAATTGTTGCTGATAGGGGTTCAAATTTTAGGGTTAATATTTTGATTAATGTTTGTTGCTTTTCGAGGATTCGACCTTTTTCCATACCTTTTTCCATGCCTTTTTCGATACCTTTTTTGATACCTTTTTTGATACCTTTTTCTATACCTCTTTTTATGCCTTTTTCTAGACCTTTCTTTATGCCTTCTTTCCTTCCTTCTTCTCGTGCTTTTTCACCTTTTTCTCTAAGCCATTGCTCATTAGCATATTCATCTTTCATGCGGGCGTATTCTTGTGGTGTGGTTTTATCTTTTTTAATCAAGGCGAACATCTGTTGGATAATCTCGCTCTGATAATTACTTTCTTCCACCTGACCATCCAAACTATCATCAATGGCTCTTAGCCATTGTTGATAAGGTTCGGGCGTTTGCTGAGTTACGTATTTGGGGGCAATATAAATGACTTTATGCTGTGTTTCCCCGAGTCCCTTACCTGCTAGTGTTTTAGGTTCAAAGTCAGTGATACTAATATCGGTCTTATGACGATCACCTGATGTAAGTACCACTAGCGTTAAGACTTGCCGCTTAGGTTTGTAATCATAAGCACTGGTGATTTGTTCTAATAAGGTTGCGCAGTGATAGTGTAAAAAGCGATCATAATGATCAGCAAGGCGTTTATGTTGTATGTCTACAATAATGCGATTTTTTTTGTCTTCTGCAAATAAATCAAAGCGACTATCAACATTGCCAATCACAGGGGAGAAGGATTTTTCGGTTTCGACTTTATCAATTTCAATGGTGACACCGAAAAAGTCTTTTACAATGGCAGCAAAAATAGGGGGCTGAGAAAAGGCTTTTTTAAAGATAACACCGTA
>DRMA01000207.1 GCA_011375245.1 Thiothrix sp.
ACCTGCTAGGGGGCGGGTGTTGTTTAGCAGTTGATCCTTTTCTAAAAAACCTTGATTGACAAAATAATGCGCCTCAAGACGCGCAAGGCTGAGGGCAGTATAAGGATCAGAAAAATGATCAAGCACTGCTTGTTTCGGTGCAAGTGTTGCGGTGCGACCTTCCCAGATTGACCATGCTTTCGCTGCACCCATACGTGCTATTTCATCGTCGCCAATGAGACGTTGATAGTAAGCCTGTAAGAGGTTATCGCGTTCATCTTCAGGAATGGGGGCGAGGAAGTCTTGCCAATAATCAGGGAAAATACGGCTTGTACCTTGTTGGTAAAACCACTGTAATTCGTCATTAGTACATAGAAAAATACCACGTACAATGAGACCTAATGCATGTGAGGGGTGTGTTTCAGCATAGGCTAAGCCAAGTGTTGATCCCCATGACCCACCAAAAATAACCCATGCACTAATGCGTAGTTTTTTTCTGATGGTTTCCATATCGGCAATAAGGTGCTGGGTGGTATTATTTTCGAGTTCGGCATGGGGGTGTGAGCGTCCGCAACCACGCTGGTCAAATAAAATAATACGGTATTTTTCAGGATCAAAAAAACTTCTGTGGTAGGCTTCACAGCCTGCACCTGGCCCGCCATGCAAAAAGACGACGGGGATTCCATTAGGATTACCGCATTCTTCAACATAGAGCTGATGTATATCGTCTACTGGTAGCATGAAATGTTTGTAGGGGTGGAGCGGAGGATAGAGTGTATGCATAAAATAAGAACCTGTTAAATGATCTGTGAACCACGTTTACTAGCGTTTACTTACATAGAGTAGAGTTTATGACAAAATTATCAAAACCGCCGAAATCTCTGCTGCGTCAGACAGGAAAAGCATTGGTTGATTTTAGCATGATTAACGAAGGGGATCGTGTATTACTCGGTTTATCAGGAGGCAAAGATTCATTAGCATTATTGCATATACTACGCCATTTTCAGCGTCATGCGCCGATTCGTTTTGAGTTGGGCGCTGTAACGGTTGATCCAATGGCTGATAGCTTTGATCCATCAGCATTAATACCGTATATGCAGCAATTAGGTGTAGATTACCATTATTGCAAAGAACCCATTGTTGAACTGGCAGAAAAGCATTTAGATAATAGGTCATTTTGTTCATTTTGTGCGCGGATGAAGCGAGGGATTATTTATGGGGCTGCGCGTAAGCACGGCTATAATGTCATTGCCCTAGCACAGCATTTGGATGATTTGGCAGAAAGTTTTCTGATGTCGGCTTTTCATGGCGGTAAGTTGAATACCATGAAAGCAAATTATGTGGTGAATGAGGGCGATTTACGGGTTATTCGCCCATTAGTGTATGTACGTGAGCGACAAACGGTAGATTTTTCGCACGTCGCACAATTGCCGATTATTAGTGAAAATTGCCCTGCTTGTTTTGCAGCACCTACACAGCGTGAGCATATGAAACAGTTGTTAGCACAGGAAGAAAAACAGAATCCTACTTTATTCAAAAGCTTGCAAACAGCGATGCTGCCACTCATGAAATTAGATAATCAACAAAGACTTTAGGCTATTGTGACTTTTTAATTTATAATAAAAACTAATAGTAAATATTATAAATGATGATTGGCTATCAACTACCGCTGAACTCTAAACAATCCTGCCGAATAGGGATTGTGAGCTAGTATGACAAGCATGGATAGCCGATGGGCACCTCATTCTTCGGAATGCGTTGTTACAAGCAAAATCGTTTTACGAGCGATGCACTATCCCTCCCCTAAAGAAGAGGGATGGATAGTGCAAATTTCGTTAAAAAATTAAAATTAAAATTAAAATTATTCAGGGGAATTTAATTGATGAATAATCATGAGTATGGGCACTGTCCACACTGTAATAGTGTCCGATTAGAAAGACAACATCGTGGTTTCATTCGTAAATACATAGTAAGAATACAACCTATTTTTACTTGTTTGCATTGTGAGAAACGTTTTTCCAAAAGAAAAATACAGTATAAAAAAGCGTTTAAGCAAGATTTTAGTCGTAATATTTCTTAAACATCTTCTCGCGCCCTTCATTTGTCAGTTAACAATTTAGCCTGTTAGGATTCGCCCTTTAATCTCACTAAACTCGCTATGCTCAAACAACGTTTGGTTTCAGTGCAATTCCTAGCAGGCAGGCTTCAATAGGCTCATCTTCTCTTTCTTTATGTTCTAAAACGTTGAAGTTGATGATTTATGAGCAAATTACTAAAAGCCATGTGGCGAAAGATCGTTTTTTTTGTGGGTGATGTTCATGCCGTTCCTGCTTTTCCATGGATATCATGGGGCATTAAAAAACACGGTGTGGATTATGATGAAGTTCTCCAAGCGTTACCAAAGATTCAGTATGGGGATATTGGTCTACATCGAGATAAAGGTTTTTTGTCGAATATTGCGATTCCTGGTTTTATGAAACATAGTTGGATTCATGTGCAGGATGGTGTTGAAAAACCAAGCATGGTCGAAGCCGTGAGCGAGGGCGTTATTGAGCGTAATGTTATCTATCCAATCTACTCGGACTATACCATTATCGTCCGTCCACGAACTATTTCAGAAGGCGAACGTAAAGGAGCGTGTCTCAAAGCCCGTGGTATTGTTGGTGAAAAATACGATGTTGATTTTGCTTTTGATATAGAAGAAGAATTGAAATATTACCAAGGGCGAAAAACGCAAGAGGCAAGCAATGATTTAATCGAAGGGCAAAAGAATTTAAGAAACTATGATGCCGCTTTTTCGTGTACCGAAGTGTGTAGTTATTCGTGGTGGCATAAAAAAGAACAATTGCGTCTGTATCGTCGAAAAAGACGGGGAAAATATTGCATTCTTGCAGATGATTTTTTAAATGGTGGTTGGAAAATTGTCTGGATGTCTGCATCTGTTACCATTGAAGCTGCCAAAAAACTAAAGTTGCATGAAGAAGGAATTAGCATGATAGATACCTATCTAAGTCAACAACGATAATTTACAAACTATTGCATCCTATTGCATCGACAACGCTTTTTATAAGCACGAATCAGTAAGTATATGCCAAATGCTGCTACAAGATGTTTGAGACTATGACCACTTAATAACGGTACGATGTTATAGGTTTCAGCATCAAAATACTCCAATAATTTTGCCAAAAGATAACTAGCTAACAAGAGCCAGTACGCATTTTTAAGGGTAAACGTGGCGTTGAATAATAACAGTATAATTGGCAGTGATAGGATAGGAATCAGTTGGACAACGATGTACCAACGCAAATCACCTTGCCCCATTGTTTCAGAGTAATGCCAATACATAACAGCAAAGATACCATAGGCAAGCAGTGGTAAGAGTATGAGTTGTCCGAATCGAACCGAGACAAACTCTCCTAAAATAATAGCAAAGAGCGCCATAAAAGCGATGGTTATCGGCAAGCGATCCCAGACTAGAGTGCTATTGCTTGGCGAAAAATGGTAATAGCTAGAACCTAAGGCAACCAATGCTATACCGATAAAAAAGAGAATATAAATAAAGCGTAGTTCTGTTAAACAACAGCTATCATTAGCGCTCACGATCCACTGTAATCCCCACAGTCCAACGAATAAAAAGGGGAGGTTAGAGACAACATTCCAAAAGTTGGCAATACCAAACAAGTTTTAATGGTCATAAAACGCGTGGTAATTTTTATCTTGTGCAATAGGTGCTTGCCAGAAAATAGCAATGAGCGCAATAAGCGATAAGCGATAAGCGATAAGCGATAAAATGATGATAATTAGTGTTCCTGCTTTTTCTTTATTCAATGTATGTTGCTCAATATTTACTCAATGTTCAGATAATTATTTTCACATTAATGCATTAGTACATTAGTACATCTAGTCAAGTCAGCCACGATGGATTTTTCCTCTGATGCCTATCAATATAAGCAGGGCTTTCATATAAGAAAAAAATATAAACTTAACAGATTACAGTCGTTAGTTTATATTAAAAAGAAACCTGAGAAAAACCATGAAGCCTTTATATTACTATCTATTTATTATGCTAATAATGTTGCCGATATATGGATGCTCAACAACAAATATCCCGTCGATTACCTATGAATCAGTGTGTGCTATTGGCAATTGTACCGATGGAACAGGGCAGCTAAATAACCTCT
>DRMA01000208.1 GCA_011375245.1 Thiothrix sp.
TGAGCTAGTGGTATAAGCTTAATAGCTTGTCCTAATAATGTTATTTTTATATGCTTATCAGCAACTGCTGCACCATTTAAAATAACATCACAATCATTTGAATGACCTATTACAATAGGTATATTTCTTGGTAAACTTACCTGCGCACCTTCATTAACACCTGAAAGTATCCTCACCATGTAGTATATGTCAGAGCTTTTCATAATGTATAAATCCTAAAGATAAAGTGCTGGTTATTATTGATACTTGGGCTTATCTAAAACCACAATACGATCACTAACCATTGGTGTCCTCACGCCATTCTTCACTTCTCTTTGTAAATCAACACTTGTTTTACCCTCTTCAGGTAAGCTTGAACTAAAATTAGTCACACCTTTCTTATCAACCCATTTATAAATACTTGTTTTTTTTTGTTTTTTATCCAGTGATTTAGACATAGCAAGGACAGCAGTAACAAATTGTTCGGGACCCTTAAAATACACCATTTGATCAATATCAGACGCAACCCAATGATAATGATGATCAAGCACTCCCAATCGTTCTAATGAGCGCGTAAAGGCTGAGGCAGATGTATTTGTTAAACTCACTGTACCCGCTTGCATTTCATCTTCACGATTAATAAACAAAGTATTACCATCAAAGTACCACACTAATCCATTTGATTTAACGACCTCCAGAAAAATGGCTTTTGGAGTCATTTTTTTATAATAACCACTCACCACCGTATCAATTTTTTCACTCACTACAACGGGTGTTTTTTGTGAAGCCGCTAAAGCGGCAAAAAAATCAGTTAATGGCTCCTGATCAGAAAAATGCGTATAAGTCTTTTCTGTCCATGGCAAATCTTTTGCAAATGCACCAGAAACTAAGCAAACATACAAGACGACAGACATTCTCAAATAATATGATAATTTGAGCTTGCACTTAGTCATTTTCCTCATACTTAGCATAACAATCTACTCTCTGCTCCTGTTCTATGAGGGGTAGATTACGACTAAAACAATCATCATAAAAGAAGCATAGTGATAGAGTTACTTGTAAACTTTATAAACGGTTGGATAAATCTTATTCAATACAAATAAACTCGTTCAAAACTTTGCTGCTCCAAAATTAGCAAGCTCATCGACCGTATTTTCTTCTGTTTTATTCTCAGCTAAAACTAACTCTTCCTGTTCCATTTCAATAAACTCATTCGCTTTTTCAAGATCACGATTAATATCAACCAGTTGCCTTCTCACTTGTGATAATCTATTTTTTGCCGCCTCCAATGCACTTTCAAGACGCGGAATTTCTTCCGATAATGCTTGCTCTTCTTCTTTAAATTGCACTAACTTAGCCATATAATTTTGCAAATCATTAGGTGAAAAGCAGTCCGTCTGCAAATCAGTAAAAAGCGTTTCTTGATGCTCCAATCGCCACTGATGAAACTCTTCAAGCTTTAACTTGCCTTGATAAACATTTTCTTCACAATATTTTAGCTGCTCCTTACTTGCTTGTAATTCAACATAGGTTCTTTCCATACGTTGCTTGCGTATTGTTTTTAACTGTTGCAGACTCATAAAAAATTACACCAAACTTAGTAAGTGTTGAACCGTTTCCTTATAACTCGAAAATTCATCCGTTGGTTGCTTTAAAAAAGCGTTAATAGCATCAATCTTAGCAACAGCCTCATCAGCAAGAGGGTCAACACCTTTTTTATATTCTCCCACTCGAATTAAAAACTCCAATTCTTTATACTTTGCCATTAATTCATTCAGTTTTGCCGCTGCTTGACGATGCTCAGCAGAAACCAATACTGACATAACCCGACTGAGGCTATCCAGAATATCAACAGCAGGATAATGACTTTCAGCAGCAAGCTTGCGCGACAACACAAGATGACCATCAAGCAAAGAGCGAATTTCATCAGCAACAGGATCAGACATATCATCACCTTCAACAAGAACCGTATAAAAAGCGGTAATAGAACCTTTATCGGAACGCCCCGCTCGCTCAACAAGCTTTGGTAACTCCGCAAAAACAGACGGTGGAAAACCACGCCGTGCGGGTGCTTCGCCAACAGATAAGCCTATTTCACGTTGAGCACGGGCAAAACGTGTTAATGAATCCATCAAGAGCAAGACACTTTTACCTTGATCTCTAAAATATTCTGCAACAGCCGTTGCAACATAGGCCGCTTTTAAACGTTCAATCGCTGGTCGCTCTGAAGTCGCCACAATCAACACGGTTTTTTTCAGATTATCTCCCAAAGAATCTTCAATAAACTCACGAACCTCCCTACCACGCTCACCAATCAGTGCAACCACATTGATATCAACCTCAGCATGTGCCACCAACATACTCATAAACGTACTTTTACCAACACCTGCACCCGCAAAAATACCAATGCGCTGCCCAATACCACAGGTCGCCAAACCATCAAGCACTCTAATACCAAGAGGTAAAGGCCGATCAATTTTATCACGTGATAATGGATTCGGTGCATCACAAATAATCGGATAAGAATAAGGCAAATGAAGCGGTTTTTTACTCCCTGTACTCATCACATTTCCCACACCATCAAGTACACAACCTAACAAGTCATCACCTACGGCAACATCAAGTTTACGCCCTGTAGCAACCACTTGTGTACTGGTTGACATGCCATTCATATCACCAATAGGTGCAAGTAGAACTTCTTTTTTTTCAATGCCAATCACTTCCGCAGGTGTTCCTACATCATCATGTGCATTTTTTAGCAAACAAAGCTCACCAATAGTTGCGCGTGGCAATACCGCCCGAACAACAGTTCCTGCAATCTGTAAGACACGTCCATTCAAAGGCATTGAAGTACAATTTTCAACTGCGTCACCTAACGTTTCACCAATATATTTCAATGACATAATCAAACCTGCTATAGTTTTTGGCATTCTGCATTTGTTAGTTAACAATCCAGTCTGCTAGGGTTCGTCCTTCAATCTCACTAAACTCGTCATACTCAAACAACGTTGGGTTTCAGTACGATTCCTAGCAGGCTTCAAAAGGATGCCTAGTTTTTCTACTTCACCCTGAAATTTCCACACGCCCTAATGGTCTTAGTTTCACCTGTTTTGTTAGCTCCTGAAAGGATAAAACAGGAATACCACTTGCAATTGTCTCCATATGATCACTAAGATAACGACGCAACTCCATTGAAGTCAATAAGACAGGACGTGCTGACAAATCGGCTATTTTTCTTGCTTCTTCTTCATTCGCCTTTAAAGCTGACGTTAAACGCTCTGCAGCTTGGTCATTAAGTGCTAAATGACTACCTGTTGGGGTTTGACGAATACTCTGCTGGATTACGCTCTCTGTTTCAGGCCCCATTAAATAAACAGGAAGTGTATTAGAACCATAAGTAAATGAATGGCTAATCTGTCGTTTTAGACCAATACGCACATATTCTGTTAGTGTTGCCGTATTTTTTTCAGCCTCCCCCCATTCCACCAACGTTTCCAGTATTTGACGCAAGTTACGCACTGATATTTTTTCATCCACTAAACGTCTTAATACTTCAGCAATTTTTGGCAATGCTACAAACTGTTGTGTTTCTTTTATAAGCTCAGAAAAACCACTTGCCTCAAGTTTAGTAAACAGGCTATGTACCTCTTGAACCCCCACAAACTGACTCGCATTTTCCGTCAATACATATTCAAGATGAAAGGCCAGAATTTCAACAGGGTTCATTGTATTAACATCTTTCTCAACTAACTGTGGATAAAGTGTTTTTTCTACCCAAATAGTGGGTAACCCAGGCAAAAATGCGGCTTCTTCTTCATAAGGAACCTGTATAGATTCCAGCATTTGTGGTGTGTTTTTTACAAAAACCTTATCCAAACCAAGAAAACCACTCGCAACAGGAATACCTTGAATAATGATACGGTAGCCATTATCACCTAAATCTTGCTTCATACGAAAACTAATAGCAGGAACAGGAACCCCCATATCACGATAGAAAGCTTGTCGCACACCAATCAATACTTTATTTAATTCAGCAGGATGGATAAAAGCACGCGCATTTTCGGCAATCTCAATCAACACAGGCGTAACGGGCTCATTACTCGTGCCAGCAGCACGTTGTAATGATGCTATTCGTTCTTTTTCATTATTTTCTGAACCTAAAACAGCAATAATATCGTCATCTTCAAACTTATGACCTTGTGCTTTACGCATAATCCAGCCCATCGCTCCCAATAAAAGCCCTAAACCAATAAAGACAAAGGTTGGAAAACCAGGAATCAATCCCATCACCAAAACAACGGCTGATGAAATAAGCAATGCATTGGGTTGTGCTAATAACTGATCACCAATATCTTGACCAAGATTAGTCGTTTCATCAACAGCAACACGTGTCACAATAATGCCTGAGGTAATTGAAATAAATAAAGCAGGTATTTGTGAGACTAAACCATCACCAATCGTCAAAATAGAAAAAACTGAACCTGCTTCACTCACACTCATTTGATGCTGCATCATACCAACGGAAATTCCTCCCAGGATATTAACGAAAATAATAACAAGTCCTGCAATAGCATCCCCTTTGACAAACTTCATCGCACCATCCATTGCACCATAAAGCTGACTTTCTTTTTCTAAATTTGTTCTCTTGGTGCGTGCTTCATCAACAGTAATAACACCTGCACGCATATCACTATCAATACTCATTTGCTTACCAGGCATAGCATCCAATGAAAAACGTGCTGCTACTTCAGCAACTCGCTCTGAACCTTTGGTAATAACAATAAACTGGACAATAGTGATAATCAGGAAAACAACAAAGCCAACGACAA
>DRMA01000209.1 GCA_011375245.1 Thiothrix sp.
AACACCCTACTCCTACCTTTTTCATCATGAGACATTACAACGACTTTACCTGTACTCACTGCCTTTTTTTCAACATTATTTGCTGAAATTTTAGCAAGAGAGGAATTCTTATTGCCTTGTTTTTTGTCTGGATAAATAAAGGTTAGTTGATCTACATGCGTCTTTTCCACAACAGCCTTTTTTTGCATAACTTTGCCATTGTAAATGGCCTGTATAGTGTACTCACCAACAGGCAATTTAAATACAGCAGATTGGGCTTTTTCCTTTTGCTTAATACGTTTACCTTGTTGAATAACAAAATAACTCGCCTTCACAACACGCCCATGCTTATTAATCAAACGAGAACGTATATTTAATACTCCCGTTGATATCACTTCTTTTGAAGGCTTAGAGCTAACAAGACGTACCGTAGATGCTTTGCTGGCTAAAAAAGTTACCTTGCTCTGTTGCCGTCCTTTAACATTAGCAAGTACAGTTTTTTGTTGTAAATGCACTCGTTGCTGTTCCATTTTTCGTAATAAAGGTGGTTTTGTAAGTGGTTCTTTAATTGCAGTAGAAACCTTTTTTGCTAACACATTTTTTATAGCAAAAGCCTTATGTTCAACTGTCGCATTAAGTAAAGGCTTCTGAAAAATTTGAGCACCAATAGTAGGTTTCTTATAAGCAACATTAAGAATATTATGCGATATTTCAGTATTTGTACTTGTCTCAGTAACCAAAGCTCCTTTTACAACAGGCGCTTTAACAAGTGGCTCAGTAATAGCTAAAGGCAGAATAAGCTTATGTATTTTATAATGTGCCCCAGATGTTAAAGCATCATCAAACACACTGTTAAAAAATACACCAACAGAAACGATAGGCAATAAGCCAAGTACTAATGCCTTACTTGGTGGCAAGAAAGAATGACTATCATCATTGAGAATATAAGATACTGGCTCTATATAAAGTTCTTTGCAATCTATTTTTGCTTCTTGTGTCTTATCAATCACTGATTGTGGTCTCCATCGTCTTAGAATCATGATCACATTCGCCATATGACCAACACCTAAGCATTACCGTAACTGAGATTCCCTAAAACAAACTAGCGTAAGCTATCTATTTGGTATTGTTTAAAGTACTAGTGGCAATATCACTTAAAAAACCACTAATGACCTTTAACATCAATGGGCACAAAAAAAGCCCATTCTTACTAATAAAAATGGGCCTTAGTTATTGCAATATCTGCAATTAATAGTATTTTATGTAGAGTGTGCAATCTTTGAAGTATCAATACCTGCAGCTTCTGCATCACCACAATGCACATTAGCAGGAACCGCTACACCAATTTTTGCAGGCATAGGAAGCTTTAAATTACTCATTTTTTCAACAAAAGCAGCTTTGTCTAAACCTTTTATATAAGGGTTTGTAAGTTTTTCTTGTCCGACTGAACTCACACGATGATCATTATAATCATGCCCAGGGTAAATAATAAACTCATCGGGATACGCCATAATTTTTTGAATACTATCAAACAATACCTCAGAAGAACCTTGTTGAAAATCGGTTCTACCGCATGCACCAATTAATATAGTATCACCTGTAAAAATACGATCATGCCAACGATAAGACGTACAACCATCTGTATGCCCTGGTGTTGCAAACGAATATAAAACTTCACCACCAAAAGTGAGAGTATCCCCTTCATCAAGCATCACATCACCACAAACTAACCCTGTCGCTTTGCCTGCTGAAAACTGAGCATTTGTCGCAGCCTTCAACTCAGGCGCACCTGTAATATGATCAGCATGTACATGAGTTTCCACAATAAATTTTAATGTCGCACCCAATTCTTTCAATACAGCTAGATCACGTTTAGTCTGTCCACGAACAGGATCAATAATAACAGCCTCACGTGTAACTGCATCAGCTAGGATATAAGTCAATGTTGATGTATCAGCATCGAATAGTTGTTTGAATATCATAGTAACCACCCCTTAGTAAATTAGTAAATTAGTAAATTAGAATATACTTATATTTATATACTATATAGAGTAAAAAGTCAACTCTTTTGATTTTTATTTAATCAACACGACTTTATTAATCATCCTCTATATGCTTAAATATTATACTAATAGACTATTTACCTAGTATTAATAAGGTTTTTAAAATGGCTCAAAATGCAAAACTGCTTCTAACTGCTCCTTAGTAAATATCGATTCAACTAAAGGAAACAAGGTTCTTTCTTCCATGCGAGTATGATCTTTTAGCATGAGCGCAAAGTCAGCTAGCTCCTTTTTAAGCTCCTCAAGTTCAGGCTGCTGTGTCTTGATACGATGAATCAACGCACGCATAGCCCCATGCTCCTTGAGCAACAGGGTTGCTATCTGCATATACTCTCGATAATGTTTAAAGAACAATGAAAAAATAACTTGTTCTTCATGCTGAAAATGTTTTTCTAGCTCATTATCATAATAATCTGTTAGTTTTTTCACACCCTGTCTAACTTCATCATCACTCCCTTTCTTTGCCAAATTAGCCAGATCTTTAGCCATTTTGAGTGAATGATGATGTTCACGCGATAAATCTTGTAGTTGTTCACATCGTTGCATAATTATTTTTTCTTTTCTTGTTGAGTGTTTTCATCATCCTTTACTACTTCAGAACGAGACTTGATATACCGCTCCAAAGAAGCAGTTGCGACAATGCCAGGTTGAGTAGCCGCTAATTTACCATCTGGATTAAAAATAATAAAAGTAGGTGTACCCAATAAGTTTTCTCTTATTTTTTGTTGCATCCAACTATTTATTTCCACGCTATTGGAAATAAGTGTAGGAAATTTAATCTTATATTCGGCAATAAAGGTCTTAGCCTTCTTAACACCTGCTTGTGTATCAAGGCTTACCCCCAAAAGCTGAGTATTCTCCAATTTACCATCAAATTTCACCATATCAGGCATATGCATACGACAAGCACTACAATTAGATTCCCAAATCTCAACCACTGTCCACTTGCCTTTGCCCAAATAATGACTGATTTTTTCCTCTTTCCCCTCCAAAGTCGTAAATGCCAAAGAGAAGTTACTAATAATCATTAAACTCAACAAAGCGAATAGATTTTTTATAGCCATTATACTTGCCCTTCATTATTAATTTATAAAACAGACTCATTATAAGCTACGCATTAACGACATCCATAGACACATCAAAATGATTATTAATCACACACTTTAAAAGCAATCACAGCAACATCATAGATTTTTCTTTAACAACACGAGCTAATTTGCGTGTTTTACTCTATTTTTTACGATAAACTGATAAGTGTGCATTTACTAATCTAACTCTGTTTGTTATGCGAAAAACATTACGTCTCACTTTTATCTTACTCTCACTAAGCGGCTTAGCGCTTAGTCTTGTGCAACTTTCCAAACATTGGAATTATGAAGACAAAGCACAAGATATTGCAAAATTAATGCAACAGAGTGTAAGTAGCGAAAAACTCGATAAAGCGATCAGTACAGCCATTACTGAAAAGCACCTTGACGATGCAAAAATGTATCTAAAAATAGCACGTCTTTACCATTATCCCATTGACATTGATGCTTACGAACAACAAATAACTAAAATCAATACACTTGAATACCGCGTCAGCAATAATGTTAAAAACTTTACCCACGGTTTTATACATGGCAAAGGCGACGACACTGCCAGCATTACAGGCTCGGTAATTTCTGACTTTACTGTTATTGGCGATGTACGTGACTTACGCGAACAATATATACGACAACAAGAGGGCAAAGAAGTCAATAAAGTCGTCGCGTCACTTGCAGGTGTCGGCATTGGATTAACCCTTGTAACAATTGGTACGGTGGGTACAACAGCGGGTGCTAAAGGAGGTGCATCATTACTCAAATTCGCAGCAAAAACTAAGCGGCTCACCAAAGGCTTTAGTAAACAACTTGCTGCCCAAGGCAGAAAAGTGTTTGAATGGAATAAATTTTCTAGTGCAATGAAAACAGGTAGTAACTTTGCTGATATTCGTCGCGCAGCTAAAATGTCCTTTCATCCTAAAGCAATCCAACCTCTTAAAGTAACTGCTAAACGTATGTATGCGGTTCGCAAAGCATCTAATACAAAAGATTCTTTACACATGCTGCGCTATGTAGACAACACCAAAGATTTACGTCGCCTAGAAACTTTTACTCTAAAACATGGATTACTAGCAAAAGGTTACTTAAAATTACTCGGTAAAGGTATATTACGCACCACAAAAGTGCTAAAGAAAACCACAGGCTTTTTACTAAGTGTATTAGGTAGTATTTTTTCCAGCTTATTCAGTTTGCTCTTTATGTTTTCTGGACGTGGAAAAACATAACGCCTTATTTATCAAAAATACCGCCCTTTACTAGTAAATAACACTGATAAATTTCATAAATATTCAATACACGCTGCTCACAAAACAAGCGCAATGTTGCAACATCACCTGCCAACCATGCCTTCCAAACAGCTTGATACTCTAAGGATACAGAAGCTTTTAAGCCCAATAACACTGAAACATTTTGTATCGTTGTATTAGCATCAACACGATAAGCACTTAACACACTCTGTAAATTTACTACGCGCTGTGCTTCTGACTCCGCAAAAAAATATGTTGAAACAACACGATTCTTTAAACAGCGATAACGCATAACAGGAATATTAAAATCACCATTCCATAACACTAACCGAGGGAGATGCTTTTCTACAAGCTGCGAAAACTGTTGCAGTATTTCTTTTTCAGTCAACACATCACCTGCCCATGAATAATGAGTCGTTTCCCCCTGATCATCACTATAAATAGCCGACAAAGTAATAATTTTTTGTAAATAATGGGGTAAATTACATGACCCTGTCTGCTGCTGTTGATGATGAAACATCGCTTTAGCACTGCCTTTATCATGCAAATCACCCAACTGATAACGTATTCGCCCTACTTCTGTATCAGGAATAGTTTGCAACGCAAAAAACAGAGTATTCATGCAGGAAAAACCCCTGTTGAGATATAGCGGTCACCACGATCACAAATAATAACCACAATTGTTGCATTTTCCACTTGCGCTGATAATTTCAATGCAGCCGCAACCGCACCACCTGAAGATACGCCACAAAATACACCTTCTTCAGCTGCAAGCCGACGCATTATTGACTCTGATTCTTGCTGAGTAACATCAATTTCACAATCTATATCCTCATCATCAAATATTGCTGGTAAATACTCTTTCGGCCAACGTCGAATACCAGGAATCGAGTCTTCATCTGTCTTAGGTTGTACACCAACAATTTCAATAGTTGGATTTTGTTGCTTCAAATAGGCTGATGTTCCCATAATCGTACCTGTTGTCCCCATTGCACTCACAAAGTGGGTGATTGTACCTCCCGTTTGCTGCCATAATTCAGGTCCTGTCGTTTCATAATGCGCTTGAGGATTATCAGCATTCGCAAACTGGTCAAGTAATTTCCCTTGTCCATCTTTTGCCATTTTTTCCGCTAAATCACGTGCACCTTCCATGCCTTCTTCTTTGGATACCAAAATTAGTTCTGCACCATAAGCTTTCATTGACGCACGGCGTTCTTCACTCATAGTCTCGGGCATCACCAAAATCATAACATAGCCTTTAATAGCAGCCACCATTGCCAATGCAATCCCTGTATTGCCACTGGTTGCCTCTATCAGCACATCACCAGGCTTAATATCACCACGCCGCTCAGCAAGTGCAATCATACTTAATGCAGGACGATCTTTGACCGATCCCGCAGGATTATTGCCTTCTAATTTCAGTAATAGTGTATTGCTGGTACTGCCTGCAATACGCTGAAGTTTAACCAGTGGAGTTTTGCCAATCGTGGCTTCAATCGTCGGATAATCCATAACCATAATTTAATGTCCAATCAAAATAACATAAGCAATAGCATATTCCAGCTCATCAGAAAGTGATAAATGACTTTCACTAATGCCTACTTGCTGTAAATAGTGTTGTGTCGCACCATGAAATTGGAAGAAAGGTTTGCCAAGCGTATCATTTTTTGTTTCGATATCCATCCACTGAATATCACCACGAATACCTGTTCCCACCGCCTTTGAAAAGGCTTCTTTAGCAGCGAAACGTTTTGCAAGATAATGATCTTGCTGTACATGATCGTGATAAATGGCTAATTCATTGGGATGTAAAATACGTTTTACAAAGGAAGAGTGACGTTTATTGGCACGCTTTATACGCTCAATTTGTACAATATCCGTACCAATTCCCGTAATTTTCACCTACTCATACTCACAAACGCGCTTGCTGCATAATCTGTTGCATTTCTTTTATTGCCTGCTCCAAACCAACAAAAACAGCCCGAGCAATTAAATAATGACCAATATTCAGTTCTCGAATCTGCGGAATTTGCGCAATAGCCATCGTATTCTGATCATCCAAGCCATGTCCCGCATTCACCTGAAGACCTTGCTCAACAGCAAATTCACTAGCTAATTGAATGCGCTCCAATTCACGCTGTTTTTCATCACCAACAAGGTTTGCATAAGTTCCTGTATGTAATTCAATAACAGGTGCACCAATCTCAGAGACACGAGCAATATGCTCAATATTTGGCTCAATAAATAACGATACTTTAATATTTTCTGCCACTAATCGCTGGGTAACTTTCTTAATACGCTCAAATTGTCCAATAACATCAAGCCCACCTTCGGTAGTAAGTTCCTCGCGTTTTTCAGGTACAATGCAACAGTCCCTAGGCATCACATCCAAAGCAATATTTGTCATTTCATCCGTAGCAGCCATTTCCAAATTCATCCGTGTTGTGCAATGTTTGCGCACCCTATAAACATCTGCATCTTGAATATGACGACGGTCTTCACGTAAATGCAGCGTAATAGCATCTGCACCTGCTTTTTCAACACGCTGTACGGCTTCGATAATATCAGGGTAAGGGGTAAAACGGGCTTGTCTGATATTGATGATATGATCAATATTAACGCCAAGCTCTAAGGTATTCTGCATACTTTTCCATCCTAGATAAAGATAAGCTGATAAACATAAACTAAAGAAAGACAAGCTTTCTGGATTTTAACGGCTTGCCTACCAACAAGGTATCAATAAAACGATTGAGAAACTGCCGCAATTGATAATATTCATTTTCAGAAAAATACTCATGTTGCTCACCTTGTTCGCTTTGCTGCCACTTTATTAATAATGCGCCTGAAATCGGCACACCTTCTTGATATTGTTCATAAAGACGAAGTCCTGAGTTGGCTGAATAGCGATAGTAACGGTTAGCTTCAACTGACTTTCCAAGCTGATGTTCAAGTTCATCACCAAAACTATAGCCAAGTACGTCAAGCAAAGCAAACTCACACTGCATTAATGTCCTTTCATCAATAATAGTTGTTAAACGATGCAAACCAACTTGATACGCAGTAAAAACATCATTTGCAGGGGCAAATAGCGGAACAAGCTTCAGAATTAATTCATTAAAATATAAAGCTTTACATAAGTCTTGTGACTGAATCAGATAACGGCGTTGTTCTTCGGCAACCGTTAAGATTGGCATTTGACCTTTACCTGCCCAAGCAACACCTAAACGCCGAAAAGGCTCAAGAGTGCCTTTCATAATCTTGCCACGCTTCTTTGCAACACGTGCTACACACGTCATACGACCTGATTTTTGCGTTAATAGATCGACAATAAAACGATTATCTCGAAAAGGACGACGATTGAGAATATAAGCAGAATCCATAAACAGAACGTAATGCTTAGACAAAAAACTTAACTATTAGAAACAATACCAAGTTCTTGTAAGTAACGC
>DRMA01000210.1 GCA_011375245.1 Thiothrix sp.
ATCCTAACTTAACTCTATATAACGTTAATTCGTTCTATCTTGTTTCATTAGAAGTTTGCTTCTTGGTCTTAAACCAAGCTACAAACCCCCTCATAAACTTATTCATCTTTGTCTTTTTAAAGTCTCACAAATGCTTGATTTGTGTTCATCAGATCAGCTCTGAGGAGCCGAACATTCTACTTAGAAATTAAAATACTGTCAAACATTATTTTAACGAAATTTGCACTATCCATCCCTCGTAGAGGGATTTTGGTTATAACAACGCCATTCTGAAGAATGGGTGGGGTGCTCATCGGCAATGTTATCCATGCTTGTCACACTGGTTCACTATCCCTACAAGGACTAAGCCTAGTCAACTGAGCTTTTGCAAGCTCGCCCCTTTAGGGGCGGAGTAGTTGACTTCTTTATAGCTAATTCAGACTCAAAACCCCTTCTAAACTTCACTTCTTACTCTTTTTATCTTTTTATCTTACTGCTCTCTTTCGTGTGTTATGTACCAAAGAGTGAAGCGCATTATATAGAACATTAAAACACCGTCAACTGTTATTTTAAATTAACTCAAAATACTTTAAAAAATCAATAAAACAATCACTTAAATTAATATAACGAAGCCGCTCCACACCAAATCAGTCGAAAACTGCCTATTTACTTTTTCACGACCATAAATGCTTGAACCCACACTCGGTAGCATCCTCTCTTTATTTTCTTGACACGATCATAGTATCCCTCCCAATTCTGGATCGTTTCATTGGTAAATCATAACTCTAATTCAGTTATTTCGGTAATTTCAGTAGTTTTAGTCTAAATATTTAACTGTTAACCCCTTAAATTTGACATTAGCTATCGTTCTGTATAAAAATGCTGGTAATGTTAGCAGGTTTATTAAGTTTTAGTTTAGGCATCTTTCCTTATAATTACTTAATATATATTGTGATTATAGATTACTAAACGCTTTAAGATGCATCCACCAAGCGTTTATTTTTATGTAATTGTGAAGAGTATGTGTACCACTCAACCACAGCGATATCTAGGGCAGCGCATTTGCGCGATATCATGTGAGGGAAACGTGATCATCTTTACTTTGGAGTACTATTTTGAACAAAGAAATTGTGGCGAATGACTATAAGATCAGAAAAGACTGGTCTACAGCCATGCAACAGTTTGATTTACCCACTAATGAAACAAACAACGGTGAAACAAAAACTCCAAAGCCCCTCTCTAAGAGCCATGTCTTTCGAATACCAACTTGGTTACCAAGAACGGTTATGTTTACAGCTTGCGCGCTTATTGTTGGTAATATCCCCTTACAATCAAGCCATAAAGCCTTTGAACTAGATCACACCAATAACCAAACCGCCCTTCCCCAGCAACCAATGATCATCACTAAAAATAAGCCTAGTAAGAAAGGTTTTTTACCTGAAAAAAAGCGTAAGAGAATGACACTTACAGAAAAGCTAACACTTCCTCAAGCCCCCATACTCATACTATCTGTTGCTGAAAACTCATCACCTAAAACCTTTATTGATGACAACTGGACAACACGTATTATTACTGCTAAAGAGACAACAGAGAAACTATTTGCAAAACTTGGTATAAAATCTGAGCTGAAAACGATCACAAGTAGCTCAAAAAAAATAAATAAAATACTTAGCAACCTAGCTACAAACGACATTATTCGCATGGAAAAAATTGATGGTGTACTAACCCGTCTCATTACCCATAAACGTGGCGAAAGAAAAAGCTTTGTTATTAGTAAACGTAATAATAGCTATACAGGTCGTTACATCTCACGCATTATTGAAACACGTCAAGCACGCAAAACACTCTTCATTAAAAACTCACTGCGTTATGATGCTAATCAAGAAAACATACCACGCAAACTTGTTAAACAATTTATTAAAATATTTGATCGTGATTTAAAACTTGCTAGTGACTTAAGAAAAGGTGACAGAGTTACCCTAGTTTTTGAAGAATTATTCCATAAAGGTAACAAAATTGGCTCAAGCGATATTTTAGCTGCTGAGCTTATTCACAATAAACGCTCTCATCGTGCTATACGTTATGTCCAAAGTGACAATACCGTAAAATATCTTGACGCGGATGGACGGGATCTTGATCAAGCCTTTAAACGTCATGCACTGAAAAGCTATAAAAGAATCAGCTCTCATTTTGGCAGTAGGCATCATCCAATATACAAACGACTCAAAGATCACCATGGCACGGACTACGCTGCTCCGAAAGGAACACCTATCACTGCTACAGGAAATGGCATTATTACTCACATTGCCAGAAAAGGCGGCTATGGTAAAACCATTGAAATCAGGCATCGCGATGGTTATGTTACCCGCTATGCACATATGAGTAATTACGCTAAAGGCATGAAGAATGGCATGAAAGTTTATTTAGGCGACATAATTGGCTATGTAGGTTCCACAGGAAGTTCCACAGGTGATCACTTACATTATGAATTTCGTCTTCATGGACAGCCGCTAAATCCCGAAACGGTACAATTACCAAAATCATTATCACTCACTACAACAGAGCAAAAGAAATTTCGCAAAAGCACTCGCAGCCTTGTTAGACAACTTGATGTACTCCAACGTTTCGCCAGAGAAAAAGTGGATATATCTATTAGCTTTGGTGGCTAAAGCAAAAACCAAAAACTCAAGGCACGAGAAAACCTGCAAAATAGCAGGTTTTAGTCCAATCACTAGCGGTTAGCAAGCAAAATTATGTTGGTGGCCGGGGGCAGAATCGAACTGCCGACACGCGGATTTTCAATCCGCTGCTCTACCGACTGAGCTACCCGGCCAACGTGGCGGCTATTACACAGTTTTGCTGAAACTATGTCAAGTATTAATCGTAATAACTTCACAAAAAATTACTAAAAGCACGTCCCCATAACGCCCTCACTTCTACTTTAATTACGCCCACTTAACAAACGTTGATAAGCATCCACTAAAGAACTATAAGGCGGTACAAATACTTTTGCTGAACTTCCATCAGAAAAACGTAATGTCTGCTTCATATCAAAATGTAAATGAATCGTTGTTTTAGCCTTCCCCATGTTATTTGACACAAGACCGAGTCGTTGCCCCCTCATAACCTTCTGCCCAATGCGTACGGCTAAACTTTTCGCATTTAAATGCAAATAACGATACGTTGTTCCTGTATTTTTCCCACGTAAATAAACGGTATAACGCCCCACTGAAGTAATAAGCCCTTCTTCCACGGCTACGGCCCAATGTTGATCCTTATTACACGATGCAGGTCTAATATCAACGCCCTGATGTCCTTTCCCTCCTGGACACAGCGGCATTTTCCATGAACGTGTCTCGCAATAATTATCTTTCCAAGGATACTGATAATTGCGTGCATCACACTGCCCTTTCCCTTTAGGCCCATGTAATCCCCCTACCCCATACACCTGAGAATTAATATAAGCAGGTGCTTTTTCTAATGGAAAGCGAATATTGGGGGCATAAATATAATGATCTCCTACACGCCCCATGCCACTATTACTTGGACTCAGCTTTCCTGGTGTACCAAACAAATAAGCGTCAATACTCCCTATTTCTCCCACAGCTTCAGCCTCTGGAATATCTCGTGTTGCACATGAACCAATCAATAAAAAAACGCCCAGAATAATAAACAACCGCGTCATGGCTGTCCCCCAATCAGCACCAAATCAGCATAAACCTGTTGTAAAAAACGGGTTTGCGTACAGCGTTGATCATCATCAGGCTGATCACACTCTATACTCAGCGTATAATTCGCTCCATGACGGTTAAAATCCACACTGACCATACCCTCAGCACGAATAAAGCTTAGCTCTTTAGCAAGTGTACTAACACTCGTTACAGCATTAGAATCTTGTTGATAAGTTCGATCCCCTGTAATAAAAACAGTCGCTGCAGATAAGGGAACAGTAACCGTATAAAAATCCCCCTCCCCAACCATCTGCAATGTCTCTTGATAAGCATAAGCAGAAGGCAGATAAACAGGCAAATGCACCGCATTTGCTTTATCAATCAAACCTGATGGATAAGGCATGCTCCTTGCTGATAATACAGTCATACTACTCTTTAATTTTTGAGTAACAGGCCAATCAATCACCAATACTTTAGGCTCAGCACTCACTATACTTATTACGAAGAGAAAACCACTCACCAGTGTAATAAAATTCTTCATGACTATAATTTCCTTTATTATCATTTTTTCGAACTAATAACGGCTTTTTAATAAAACATAAACCGCTCCTGTACCACCATCAGCAGGCAAGGTAGAATAATAAGCCAACACACGAGGATGAGCGCTCAACCAGTAATCAGTCCTCTTTTTTAACACAGGCTCACCTGTTTCTGAACGCCTACCTTTACCATGCACTACTTTGACACAACTTTTATCAAACTGTTCCGCTTGCATAAGAAACTGCAACAACAAGACTTTTGCCTCTCTAACGGTCAACCCATGCAAATCAAGCTCATCAACAATACGATAGCGTCCACGACGTAAATCACGAAAAACCCGTTTTTGTATGCCTGATCGACAAAAACTCAATACATCACCTGCTTGAATATTTACATGAGGTTCATAACCATCAGAGATCATATCCTCAATTGGCTGTCTATCTTCAATGGTTTTCCTAACCTCAATAGACCTTGATGGAGTACTATGAATAATTTGATTATGCTGCATAGGTTCAACACCAGATTTTGACATCGCTTGGCGAAATTCCGAATCTTTTAGTGACTCCTTTCCCCCTTTATTTGCACACATAAACAACCTTGATATGAAAATATTACTCAGTAATGATGATGGATACAATGCATCTGGTATAGAAACACTCAGGCATGCCCTGAAACAGTTTGCCACGGTTGTCACTGTTGCGCCAGAGTTTAACCGTAGTGGCGCAAGCAACTCGCTCACTTTAGATAACCCTCTGCGCCTTACAGACAGAGGCAACGATGTCTACAGTGTGAATGGAACGCCCACTGATTGCGTTCACCTTGCACTGACAGGGCTACTTGACTATGAACCAGACATTGTTGTATCAGGTATTAATGCGGGGGCAAATATGGGCGACGATGTACTGTATTCAGGCACCGTAGCCGCTGCCACAGAGGGACGCTTCCTTGGCTTACCTGCCATTGCCGTTTCTAGCTGTTCATTTGGACTCGAACATGTACAAAGTGCCGTTCGTGCAATAGAATTACTCTTTAGCAATATGATTAACTTCCCTGACAAAAACGATACTATTTTGAACGTAAATGTACCAAACTTGTCTTGGGAACAGATAAAGGGCTTTAAAACGACACGGTTGGGACGACGACATAAGGCCGAACCTGTAGTAACCAGTACAGATGCCCGAGGCGATACAATATATTGGGTAGGTCCCCCAGGGGAAGAACAAGATGCAGGTGAAGGTACTGACTTTCATGCAGTTCACCACGGTTATATTTCAATCACTCCGCTCCATATCGACTTAACACGTTATCAAGCACTTCATTCAACAGCAAAATGGCTGGAGACATTATAATTGAGGCAATTAGATATACAGGGTGTAGGCATGACATCCCAACGCACAAGGGATCGCTTAATCACGCTTTTAGAACAGCATGGCATAAAAAACAAGGAACTACTTAATGTACTGAGGAAAATCCCACGCCATCTATTTATGGATCAAGCACTCGCAAGCCGATCTTATGAAAACACTGCTCTTCCCATTGGATACGGACAAACTATCTCACAACCTTATACCGTTGCTCGCATGACAGAGTTACTGCTAGAAAACGGAACACCTAACAAGGTTTTAGAAATTGGCACAGGCTCAGGTTATCAAGCTGCTGTACTCGGTGCATTCGTCAAAGAACTGCATACCGTGGAAATTATTGACGCGTTATACCGCCAATCACGTGATTTACTCTACCAACTTGGCTATCGCAATATTCGTACTCATCATAATGATGGCAAAATGGGTTGGGCAGAAAAAGCCCCTTATGAAGCGATAATAGTAACTGCAGCCCCTGAAATAATCCCTGATAGCTTATTACAACAACTTTCCACGGGAGGGCAATTAATTATTCCTGTTGGCAAACAAAACAACCCCCAAAAACTCCTTACCATCATCAAACGTGCTGACAGCTCCTTCCAAACAATAGAACATGAAACAGTACAATTTGTCCCCTTAGTCTAAAAAAGATCTACCTATTAAAAATACTCCTTTTTAACTCACAATCGTCTTTATATGAAACTCTTTGAACCAACTTACCAATATATTCTTAATCTCGCCAGCCACAAACATGCCCCCGCATACCTTGGCACACTCAGCTTTGCAGAATCATCGTTTTTCCCCATTCCACCTGATGTTATGCTCATGCCTATGTCAATGGCAAAACCTAATAAATGGTTCTATTTTGCCCTTCTTACCACCATTGCCTCCGTATTAGGCGGTATTGCTGGCTATTTATTAGGTGCTTTTTCTGCCGAATGGGTTGAAAGCATTATCACTAATTGGGGCTATACAGAAAAATACGAACATATCAAAGCATTGTTTAACCAATGGGGTATCTGGATTATCTTTGCTGCTGGTTTCTCCCCTATTCCCTATAAGTTATTCACTATCAGTGCGGGTATTTTATCAATGGCTTTTATACCTTTTGTACTTGTTTCATTAGTAGGTAGAGGCGCACGTTTTTTCCTTGTCTCAGGACTTATCGCATGGGCAGGTCCCAAAATGGAAACGACTTTATTAAAATATATTGAATGGTTAGGCTGGCTGTTTGTCGGACTATTAGTCATCGTTATTACTATCATTAAGACAGGAAGCTAACGTTAACGTTATATTAATGATAGCTCCTAGGACAAAAAATCTGTCCTATCATTGTTTTAGCTTTCATGAACTCACTGCATACAACAGCATCAAATAAAGTGGGTTCAATAAACAGATAAAAGGTATCATTATGAATAAGCAATTTCTTATACTCCCTTTGCTACTGATCAGTCTCACAGGTTGTGAGATTTATATCTCGCCAGATTCTGCATCAATAAAAAAAAGATCAAGACCTAAAACCATACCTTCAGCAACCATACCTTCGGCATACCCTAACTATACAAACCCTACAACCACAACATCTGCTAAAAAAGTTGTAATAACTGAAATCCAAGGCACGCCTACAACACAAGCAGCAAAAAAAATAGTAAAACCAAAACCCGTAAAAAAACTCACACAAACACTTTACACAGTGAAACCTTATGATACAGTTTTTTCCATCATGCGAAAAACAAATGCCAATTGGTCAGATATTATTCGTATCAACAGCTTAGAGCCACCCAACTATACCATTCACCCAGGACAAGTCTTACGTCTTAAATAAAGCATACAGCGGCATCCTTAAAATAACGACGATGCCGCTTCAAAATATGAAAGATACTGATAACTTAAATATTTAATATTTTTTCAGTTAAAATATGCCTAGTCCCCATTTTTTAGCGTTGAATGGGGTTTATTCTTAATTAGTAACATCTAAGGGCAGTATCGAATGAAAATCATAAAAATACTTTTTACACTGATTCTGACACTCAGCATGATTGCTGCAGGCGTACTCGTTTTCCTTATCTATACCTTTGATGCAAACAAATATAAGACACAAATTGTCAGCGCGGTAAAAAAACAAACAGGTCGAGACCTCACTATTGATGGCGATCTCAAACTCTCTGTTTTCCCTGATATTGCCATTGAACTAGGCAAAACCTCGTTATCCAATGCCACGGGATTTGGTGATAAAAATTTTGCTGATATTGGTTCAGGCGAAATCTCCGTTAAAGTGATGCCATTGCTAAAAAAAGAAGTCAAATTAGATGAAATTCGTTTACAAGACCTCAAACTAAACTTACAACGCAAAGCGGATGGCACAACCAACTGGGATGATCTCGTCAAACAAGACGATGAACCTGACGACGATAAAAAGCCCAATGAAATCGTGCAGGAGATGCTCGATAACCTCTCCATTGCAGGCATCAGTTTGCAAAATGCGCATATCCATTGGCGTGATGCACAAGCAGGACAAGATATAACCTTATCCCCCGTTAATTTAAAGACAGGCGTATTTAAACCCAATAGCCCATTGCCCATTGAATTTGCCTTAACCATGAAGCAAAAGCAGCCTGCAATGACCCTAGTCACCAAGGGGGATACAACAATTACCTTGGATAAAGACAAACAGAATTTTAGTTTAGCAAACCTTAACCTTGATACAACAATCACTGGCGAACCCGTAGCAAATGGTCGTTTACATGCCGTCCTACAGGGTGATGTAAAAGGCGATAGTCAACGCATATCAGTGGCTAATTTAAGCCTGAAAACCCAATTAGCCGATGGTTTTATTCCCAAAGGCACAGCCAACACCACACTCACCAGCCCGCTTACGTTTGATCTAAGTACACAAACACTCTCATTGCCAACGTTAAACCTACAAACACACATAACGGGTGATCTCATCCCCGAAGGCAAAGCCGCAATAACCCTAAAAGGCGCACTGACTTTTAATATGCAAAGCCAAAAAGTGTCTTTTACAGGATTACAATTGAGCAGTGATGTTGATGGCAAACTGCTTGAAGGCGGTAAATTGCATACCTTAATCACCTCCAAAAGCACAGGATTCAATCTCGACTCACAACAGCTTGCCTTAACAGGATTAGATCTTAAAGCCGACATAAAAGGTGGTCTATTTAAAAAAGGCGATGCTAATGCGCATATTCGCAGTAGTGATGTCACCTTTGATGTGGCTAAACAGCGTGCAATGCTAAAACAATTAACGCTAAAGGCTGATGCAAACGGTGAATTGCTCCAAGGTGCAGCAGCAACGATAACCTTCACAGGCGGGACAACAGAATTAGACCTTGCCAATACACAGGTAAAAATCCCTGCACTAAGCCTTGATACTTTCATCAATGGCGGCCCTGTTCCTAGTGGCAAACTAACCCAGAAAGCAAAAGGTAGTATTAATCTTAATTGGGGCAAAAAAACAGGCGGTATCACATTGCCATCATTAAGCCTAGCAGTAGCCAATTTGCAACTAAAAGGCAGCAATGTACAGCTCAAGCCATTAGCTGAGAAGCCAAGCATAGCAGGACAGTTTCAAACCAATACGTTTAACCTTAAACAAGTATTAAAAATGCTCGGTATTGAGCCGCCTGTTACCGCAAAAGCAGAAGCATTAACCCAAGTACAAGCAAGTTTTAACTTATACGCTGATAGCAGCAAAGCGGCATTAAAGGGGTTAAAAATGAAGCTTGATGGCAGTAACGTTTCAGGCAATTTTGCACTGAATGATTTTACCCAACAAGCCATTGTCACCGCCTTAAAAATTGATCGCATTACCCTTGATGATTACCTTGCCCCAGCTACCGAAGAGCAAGCAGCGAAGCCAGCGCAAGGAAAAGAAGCAGAGCTAATGCCACTTGATACTTTAAAAGCATTAAACCTTGATGCACGTTTAGATATAGGAAATCTGAAGTTCAATAAACTAACATTTAGTAATGTGCATACACAAATCAAGGCTAAAAACGGTCTTGTACAACTCAATCCTGCCAATGCGAATTTGTATAAAGGACATTACAAAGGCAACATCACTATTGACGCACGCCAAGCAACACCAACAATGAAAATGCACCATGAATTAATCAAACTACGTTCTGAAGGTTTATTGTTTGATTTGTTTGCTGATCGGTATTTATCAGGTAGCACAAAGCTGATTACCGATCTTTCATCACGTGGCAATACCATGACGAGTCTCTTACAAAATCTCAATGGTAAAACGCATATGAGCTTTAAAGACGGGAATATTCGTGATTCTAAACTGGCAGAAAAAATCTCACTTGCCGTCAAAGTGTTTGAAAAGAAAGAAATGCAAGGGGATAAATCTGTCGTTACTTTTACGGGGTTAAGTGGTGACTGGAAAACCAAACAAGGCGTATTTAATACCGATAACCTCAAGCTTTTATCCCCCTATTTTACGATTACAGGTAAAGGCAAAGCCAATGTTGCCAAACAAGAACTGGATATGAAAGTGCGTATTGGGCAAGTTGGCAATGAAAAAGTCTTCGCGCCATTACACATTTATGGCTCATTTTCTGAGCCTAAGTTTAAACTGGATCTTAATGAACTGGTTAAATCACTCGCCAAAGAAGACCTCGAAAAGGCAAAGGCAGAAGCCAAAGAACGTCTTAAACAAGCTGAACAGGAAGCAAAAGAAAAACTAAAGCAAGAAGAAGCCAAAATAAAACAACGCTTAGAAGAGGCAAAAGCAGCCAAGGAACAAGAACTACGCGCTAAACTTGATGCGGAAAAAGAACGTGCAAGGAATAAATTAAAAGATCAACTCGGTGAAACAGCAACACAAGAAATTGAAAAACAATTGAAAGATAACCTTGAGGATCAAGTTAAAGATAAGCTAAAAGATAGTTTAAAGAGTTGGTTTTAAAAGTCAACGCCCCCCCACTGAAGTGGGGGGCTTGGGTTAGAGGCGGTTAGACGACGTACCCATGATAGATCGGTTTTAAGGTTTAAATCTGTGAGACGTTTAGGGATGGTTTTATAGACTTGCAACCCGTTGAGAACATACATTACCAATTATGCTTAAAAAAGGCCTTATCAATGCCCATTGATAAGGCAACTGGGATCCCCATCTTGTTATTTATCGTTAGAATTCAAAAGCTGCACCTATTGAAAGCATGTCAACATCACTATCAAATCGGTCATACTCGCCTCTAATTGAAAAATTCTTAGCGAGTGCTACTTGAAGACCTGCACCAAAAGTAACACCTGAATCACTATCATCTGCCACAATATGCGTTGAAGAATCTGTGGAAAGCCTATTCCAACCAACTTTGGCAAAAGGTCTAAATTTATTATTTTTAATCGGTGTAATAACCGCCGATACACCCAACGTTGAAATCTCCAGATTTACACCACTTTGTGTATCATCCATTTTTGCGTAATGCCCTTCTACTGCAATAAGATCATTGACTTGATGACCAGCAAATAATTTAAATGTTGTATCTTTAAACTCAACAACATCAGCATCACCAACCATCTGACCAAAACTTATTCCAGCATACCCACCTGATCGGGCATAAGTGCTTGTTGTCACCATCAAGGTACAAAGTGTTACTGCAAGGTATGTCTTTTTCATTATCATCACTCTCTCTTAAATTGGGATTTAGTTACAGGCAAAACATCTTAATGAATCATTGAGTTGCGATGTCCTGCTATGTTTTTAAGCGTACATTGAGATAATGTGGGTTAACCATTCCTATTCAGGTAAATGGCGATATAAGCGCTTAAATGGCTTAATTCACGGGGTAAGCCATAATCTGGCGCGAGTACTACGGGTCTACTGCCTAGTAAAGAATACAAAAAATAATCGATAAAAAATAACTATAAAAATAAACAACTTACAATAAACATAGCGTTTGCTCATTGATTAATGAGAAATTATTTCTAACGTTTTCTATTTTCAAATCGTTATAAACAATAACAGCTCTTGAAACATAACAAATAAGAGATACTCAATTATGTAGCTATTAATTATTATCAACCCGAAATTTACTCACTAACGAATAGCAAGGAATGTGCATGAAATAATGCATCCATTCTTAAGATTAAAACCACAATAGGAATATCAACATGACAACAGTACAAGGGCTACTGTCGCAACAATGCATCATTATTTTATTAAACATCACTGCTTTAGCTAAAAGCAGGCGACTACTTTCCTCTCTCTTTAAAAACAAGATATTCGGAAGGTCGTTTACAGTAGCCCGTAGTAGCGGTATTTCAGGAACAGGTGGCGGAAAAAATCGAAACCATATTATCTTTTATGCGCTAAGGCAAAAAGGCAAAGAAAAGCCCTCCCAGTATGGATTATTTTTAAATCAGCAAGAACTCACTACGTAACGGCAAACACCCGAAATCCCTGATTACCGAAACAGTAAATCACATACTGCGAAATGGTTGCTTCAGGGTATTCTTCTTTTACCCCTTCAGCATAACCTGCAATTTGTTGGGTATCCTTTTCTTGTAATTGAAAGTCTTCAATCCGTGTATTGAGTTTATTGAATTTAGTATTAGAGTAATATTTAAACTCAATCACCCAACGTAAGCCTGCGTAGATTTCATTGAATTTACCGACAAACTCTAAATCACTACGTCCTTTTGGATAGGAACGTTCGACATGCCACGTAAACCAACGTGAAAGATAACGGCTACAAAGTTCATAAAACGTCGTACGATAGAAATTCTCATTCACTTGCTGAAAAATGGTTTCAGGTAATTGTGAAATATACTGCTGCCAATAGCCGCGAAATAACGGCTCTAACTGCGGATGGTTGGAGAATGCCTGCATATATTCCGTATGACGCGTAGAGACATCAATACGGTGGATTTCATTGAAGTATTCAATAAAGATACGCCGCATATTGAGGTTAGGCAATTGCAGGTAATAATCATCTTTGAGCGTCAACATGCCTAAGTAGAAAAAGGACACAGGGAAAAAGCCTTTTTCAAAGAATTGGTACATATTGAATTTTTCTTCCAGCATCACATCATCGTACAGAATGGTATTGTGAAGCACTAAGCGATTCACGAACTCTTCGGTGAGTTGTGGGTTAGAGGCGGTTAAACGACGTACCCATGATAGATCGGTTTTAAGGTTTAAATCAGTAAGACGTTTAGGAATCGTTTTATGGCGATGCAACCAGTTTAGAAAATACATCACCAGCGTTGAGTTATAGACACTTTCACCGTCTGTTGTGGCTAAATGATAACCGTTATATTGATTCTTAATCACCGCTGCCACTTCCTGACGGCTACTGGGTTCTATAGCATAATCATGGTAAACGGCCTCTAATAAACCATTCATCTCTGACTCAGTAAAGCCCAACATATTTTCAAATTCAGGATCTAAAGTAATAAAACTCGCCACGTTAAACCCTGATGCCATATCATCAATTGTAATCGGCAGTACGCCCGTAATGAACACATTATAAATCGCCCCCGATTCACG
>DRMA01000211.1 GCA_011375245.1 Thiothrix sp.
ACCCTGATGCCATATCATCAATGGTAATCGGCAATACGCCCGTAATAAACACATTATAAATCGCCCCCGATTCACGACCTGCTTTCAGTGTTTTGAAAAAGGTTTTAAAGAAGCCATCATCGGCGGTTAATTGGCGATACAACGTGTCTTTATTGGCAACGACTAATTGGTTAGCAAAGTTATCGTATTCATCAATAATCAGGTAAATAGGCGGCAACCGATTGTTTTTTAAGTAGCGTAATAAATCAGTGAGATTATTCGATACCGCTGCCTCTCGATCTATTTCGGGCATATCCTTAAGTAGCGTTTTATAACTATCACGCAAATAGTAAAGTGCAGAATTACAATGACGCTTAAAATTCTGCTCAATCTGTTCAATACTCGTACTCGGTTCAATCACCGAAAAATTCAATGACAGCACAATAAACTGGTTTTGGTTACCTGTTGGGTGTTGCCCAATCCATGTGTGCCCAAACAGCGTTTCAAATTGATCAGCATAACTTAGGTCGTAATAATATTGCTGTATGGAACACCACAGCGATTTACCAAAGCGGCGCGGACGCAGAAAAACAGGGTTTTTCACTCTTTCGAGTTTAGCAAGGTAATGCGTTTTATCAATAAAGTAGCCCTGATCGCGCACGATTTCTGCGTAGTTTGCAACACTGTATAGCACACGTTTTTTCATGGTTTAGAGCACTCATTGAGAATCGACTTAATTTCCAAGGCGTTATTGTAGCATTTAAGGCTTGCCGCTTAATCTCAGATCGTTCTGGCGCACTACGGCACATCGTTTCAATACCCTATCAAGCGGGTAGCCATCCAAACCTAGCGGATTTTGCATCTATAGATATTCACTTATTAAATTTCCATTGTAGGGGCGATCCCTTGTGGTTGCCCTTTCTGAGGAAGCCTTAAAGTAATGATTTCATGGAGGCTGGGCGACCACAAGGGATCGCCCCTACGGGAAATTATTTAGGTGAAAGTCTATACGACCCATCAACCTTGTCTCAATACCCTATCAAGCGGGTAGCCATCCAAACTAAAGGCTCTTCGTTCATCTTCTGAACACCTCAGTCTCAATACCCTATCAAGCGGGTAGCCATCCAAACTATGGACTATTTCCTCTAACGCAGCAGGACTATGTCTCAATACCCTATCAAGCGGGTAGCCATCCAAACCCTGTGCCTCGAAATAGTGCTTTATTAATCCGTACTTTACAGCGGATTCGTGACTATATCAAAAGAGATAGACGACACTTAGCTTTCAAATCGAGTTTATAGTGTTTGATTGGGTTTATTTCCATCACCTCAGTCACCGTTTGGACAGTGGCTAGTGTACCTGTAATTGCACTATGATTAAACAACATTGACCGATTTTAAATGAATCAGATGTTGAGCTAGTACAGCGTAATCCGATCAAAAGATACATTCACTAAACCAACGATCAAGATTCCTGCTGAAAAAATCATGAGGAAGCGCTTAAACTGGTTTTTTTCATGAATTTGTATTACTATTTCATGAAATTAATTCGACTGAGTAAGTAATTCCAATGGCAAATTTACAAATCAAAGGTATGGATGATGTGCTGTATGCTGAGCTTAAAGCGTTGGCGAGTGCGGAAAACCGTTCCGTAAGCCAACAAGTGCTGTATTTGATCAGGCATTGGTTGAGTCACCAAGAAGCAGTACAAAAAAGCCAAAGTGCTGCTGAAGTGTTACTTGAACTATCAGGGTCATGGCAAGATGATCGTGACAGCGAGGACATTATTGAGGAGCTTAAAGTAGGTCGAGTGAATAGTCGTAAACTGACTGAGGGTTTCTAATGTATTTATTAGATACGGACACCCTGATTTATAGCCTGAAAGGGCATAAAGTTATTAAAAAACAGCTATTTTTACATCGCAATGATGTGCTTAAAATCAGTATTATTACGCTGATGGAGTTATATTATGGCGCATATAAGTCGCAACAGGTCTCCGCTAATCTGGCAAAAGTACGCCGAATTGAAACCAGTTTTGAGGCGATTCCTGTCAAGCAAGAAGCGGTAGAAGTCTTTGCACGTACAAAAGCACATTTGGAGTTACGTGGCAATCGTTTGGATGATTTCGACTTAATGATTGCTGCTTGTGCGATGAGCCATAATTTGACACTTATCAGTAATAACACCAAGCACTTTCAACGTATTGAGGGGCTGAAGCTGGATAATTGGTGTGTTGAATAGCAATTGTCATTTCCTTCCGTAAGGTGGATAAGCTTCGCGCCATTATTAAACTACTTTGACCGATTTTATTTGCCTCAAAAGAACACTTATTACTCAACCGCACTAAACAACTTGCATCCCGAAAAATATAGACTATATTACTCTGTACGCACGCCGTAAAACCCCGTGCTTTCTCGAACATTGAGAAGCTGAATACTTCAGCAAAAAGTGCCCCGCCAAGCTGCTTGCAACAGCGAAGCCAGGACTTCACTTATCAATCATTAAATTACGAAAAGGAGTGACAAATGCGTCACGAATTATATCGCCAGTACAAAATTAATGCACTGACAACCCACCCGTTTACTAATAATGGCAATAGGCTCACACAAATCCCTTGTGTTTCATTAGGTTACCGATGTACC
>DRMA01000212.1 GCA_011375245.1 Thiothrix sp.
GCCACCATGTTGCATGGCTTTTAGACAGTGCTTGGTCATTAAGCTTCATTGTATCTATTCTTTCAAAAAAACCTTTTGGGTTTGATAAACTTGGAGACATAATATTCTCTCCTGAAGCGAAATAAGCACCCATATTATGAAAACTACCTGTCACGCAAGATGTACCAGAACGGTGCATGCCAAGCACAACTAATTGCCTTACATCTATCTTCTTATGATCATCAATACAATCGAAGTTAATAATATTATTCTTTTTCTTCTTATAAAATAAAAAAACCACGATATTTAACTGCCTTAATTGAGAAGCCATACGTAATTCTCCGCTCAATGACTTATCTACAACAGAGATAAAATCACATAGAATCGACTTTTCAAAAAAACTTATCGCCTCTTTTTTCTCTCCCTTTAAGGCTAAAAAACGTCCCAAAACATTATAAACACCAGCAAGTAAAGTCTTCACGACCTCCGTTCGAGAACATCCCCATTTCAATGCCTCTCTCACATATTTCCTCGCTTCATCCCTCTTTGTCAATTGCTGATAAGCACTTCCAATCAACAAAGCTAATCGTCCCCGATCAGGATGCTTCTTCAAAAATGCCAAATCAAACGTTGTTAACTTCCCCCACTCTCCCAACAACCAATATTCTTGCGCCTGCCCAAGAGTCATAAAGCCATCAGAATCCAACAAGGCAATTCTTTTCTCCTCATCAACAACCTCAGTTACTATATCGTCTTTCCTTGCTAAGGTAACAGACTTAGAAGCCCTAACATGATGCCTCTTCACTAATCTACTTCTCTTCTTTGCCTTAGAACGCTTTTTCATGACAATATTTCCCATTCAAATAAACAAAGCCCCATTTTCCTTGCTACAAAGCCTTTTCTCCCAATAGCACGTCTTTAATTAATTCAATTTGTGCCTCAGTCTTGACAAATTCTTCATCTAACAACTTCTGACGATAATCACGCTCCTGAATCTGTTGCTGAAAATCAGTAATTTGTTTTTTACAGTCTGCAAGTTGCTTGATTTGCGTCTTCTGTTGTTTACGTTGTTGTTGAAGCTTTGCTACTTGCTGTTTATAGTCTTCAAGTTGCTGACATTGTTGTTTATAGTCTTCGAGTTGTTTGGTTTGGGAATAAGTCACTTGTTGTAATTGCTCAACCTTATTCTGCCAATCTTGCACAAACAAAGCATATCCAAGAGCTGGATGATTTTCCTCAATAACCTCAACACAGCGATATCCTAAAGGAGCTAAAAATTTGATTATTACCGCTAAACTACTATGTTGCTGCTCTTTATCTGAGAAAATATCGCTCAATACTACACGAACCCATAACACACTCCATTGCTTTAACTCATCACCAGCACCTTGCAATACAGGTAATGCGGGCAAACAATCAATAATCCCCCAAATACAGGAGGCTTCACGTAATGTTTTTAATGAGGATAATAATAATAGACTCTGCAAACGTTGTGTGGATAATGTTTGCTGTTCATGCAATTGCATATTAGACCATATTTGTTGCAATTTTTTCGTAGCAATCACACTACTTTCTGCTCGATTTGAAGTAACAAAAAAGTCTCGCTGCCCTTCATTATCAGCCAATAAGGTAGTGATCAACTGCCAACTATTACTTTTATTTTTCTCTATCTGCTCTTCTACCCACTCTACTCGATCTGGGTTTGCATCAACCAATAATGCTAATGGCACATCCCAATCACGCCATTGATGTATTTCTCCTCTACCTGTTCCAATCCCCACATCTATAACAGCATCAGGAGGAAAAATATGACGAAGGGCAGGCATTATTTGGCTTTTTTGTTTAGACATAAAAGTGTGATTACTCATGATCAGTTTCTAATACGATATAATTACCATGCTTATAACATAATAACCATCACCATACTGCTTAATGTATATTCAATATCCTCGTCTTCTTTGGAAATCAACAATTTCCTGTCTTAATAACCATGGTAACTTAAACCACCCCGTCACTGAGTTGGTATTTTTTACTAATACATGCCCCAATCGATATGATAAATGCTGTTTAACACGCTCTGCTTCATAAGCATCCTGATACTCAGCAATAGGAGGAAGCTTTTCATGACTTCGTGCCTTGAGGTCTTTGCGAAACGCTCTATCTTCTTTTATCAATGCCCACGGCATCATTAAGCAGCCCTTCAACGTGCGTGATTGCTGAATCATTGTTGCTCCTAGACGGTATGATAACTGTCGTTTAATGCGATCAGCTGCTCCATAATGGAAGGATGATGAACCATAAGAGGATAAAGAAGATAGAGTAGTAGGTGATGAATCACCCGTTTTTAATTGCTGGTTTTCAAGAAAATAGTGTTCAAGCTCCTCCTGAACTTGATGTAACTGTAGTAAGAGCAATTCATTTTCTTCTTCCAGTTCTTTTGTCTTTTCCGCTTGCTCTGGTAATTCTGCTGGTTGTTGATAATGATTCCAAACGGACATAATGCGTTCTGTAGTAAGTGCTTCTACAACTGTTAATGGTATATCCGCAACCGCTTGCAATGACTCATAGGAGGTCGATAAACTGGCATATTCTTTTTCTTTTAATATTGCTGTCATTAATAAGAGTGATGTTTCATTAACTGAAAAATCAACATCAGCATTGGTCATATGACTCTTATTTTCTTGTGTATGTGGTATAAATTCAGCAATTGCTTGCCCTAATAGATGCTTATCGTCCCTAATTGCGCCTATATGAACCAGCAAACAATTATCCTGATGGCGGTGGTAGAAAGTTAATATTTCCTCATAGAAATCATTCCAATAACAAATGGCTGCCTCTAGGTCTTCCTGATTAATTTGTTTTTTATTAAAAATCCGACTAAAGATAACTTCTGGCTTATCATAAAGTAATAAAAATTTTAGTTGCGGCTCTACCTTACGCCAATAATCAAGTAAAACAATAGTCTGTGGGTCAGACCAACCCCAAAATGCTTGTTCAACATTCGCTAATAGCAAATCAAGTGCTAATTCATTCCATATTTCACCAGCTTCTAGCTGTTCAAAATGACGAAGGCTAGCAAATTCAAGCGTTTGTGTTTGCAGTAGCTTTTCGCCAATGTCGAGAGGAGTCAATAATTCACGACGGGAAGGTTTGGCCTGTTCCATTCCCTGTTTATAAAGTAGCTCTTCAACGAACGCATAATCCGAACTTTCATGCCCTACTATTACTAATGCTTGCATAATAACGAAAACCTACGGTTGCTTTTTTTGGAATAAGAACGATTCATATAATTCAATATTCAAATTTTCTTATACATGATCTTTTACAGCCGATATTATTAATGAACCAATCGCCCACAATAAAAAACTGCCTAAAAAAACGGAAAGAATACCGACAAAAACATAGGGTTTCTCGGCATAATCAGGTAGATAAGGTGCTGAAATAACTTCAAGATACTGCTGTTGCTGTATCGCAGCAAGCCGTGCAGTTTCTAAAGAAGCTAATGCTGACTCATAAAGCCGCTCAGCTACTGTTTTTTTGGTTAAAAGTTTCTCGTAATCACCAATCAATGTGCTAAGCGTTGTACTATCACCTTGATTATCTTTCCTTACCCAGCGTTTTCTTTCACTAGTAATTTGCTTTTTTAATGCCTGAATTTTATTTTTTAACGAACGTACTTTAAAAGAGCTTGAACGCATATAGGAGCTAATACTGGCTAATTCAGTTTCAGCAGATGCAAGTTCACTTTCTAAGGTTGCAACAATTTCAAGTCTCGCTTGCGTCGTTTTTTCGGGATCAAGTTCTTTCTGTTGCTCACGAAATACGGTTACCGCTGCCCTAGCTTCTACGAGCTTTTGTTCTGCATTTTTTAGTTCTTTTTTTGCAAAGGATAAGCTATCTTCACGCGAACGATTCGATAGATCATTAATCTTAGCCTCTGCTTTGGCCAATAGTTTTTTGGCAATGCTATAGCCTTTTTCAGCAGAAAATGCAGTTACCCCGAGTGTTGTAATACCTGAGGTTGCATCATGATTAATATAAATAATATCGTACCAATAATCTGCAAATTCTCTAAAGGTTGCATCGCTACTTAAACGCGCCCACCAGTCATAGTCTGTATTCGTGTAGTGGTTACGTATTCCAAGCCCTTGATCAATTTCTCTCAGTAAGTTATCAGACCAAATATATTCTCTAGCAATATAAGCACTTTTAGCAGAACCTCCCCCTCCTGTTAGTGCCGATAACCCACCGAGTAAGTCAACCTGAATTTTTCCACCTTCTTGAATAACATATTTTGTTTCAATGTAATATTGCTCAGACGCAAAGGATACATAATATACACTTGCAATAATGGTTGGCAAAATAACAAAGAAGAAAAAAGAAATTTTATTTTTCATATATTAAATACAGTGCCGTATCTATAATCTTAGCTTAGAGTTTTTGATAAAGTTGAATCGCTTCATCCACGTCGTCATAAATGGTAATTTTACCTGCATCAAATAATAAAGCGACTTCACAAAATTTTTTAATGGTTGGCATAGAGTGTGAAACCATAATAATGGTCGCCTCTTTACTTTTTCTTTCAAAATGCTCCGAACATTTTCGTTGAAAAGAAGC
>DRMA01000213.1 GCA_011375245.1 Thiothrix sp.
CAGAAAATGGGCATTGCAGAAGGCTTAGACAAAAACGCAATGGATGCAGGTTATAAATATTACGCTAAACGCTCCGTTGAGTTTTTTAATATTTTTGAAGATGCCTATGGATCAACAGAAGGCTTTACACGTGTTATCGGAGGCTGGGATACACGCACCGATATTAGCGCAAAGATACTTAGTTATGACGATACCTATAAGCATGTAGATGCTCTAGCCATAGCACCTTATATTGGTGGCAATATAAAAGGCTTTAGAGAAGCTGGAAATGTCGATGATATTTTCCATTTACTCACTGATGAAAGAGCCTACCGCGCACTTCCTGAAATTGTCAATGACATCCGAAAGCACGCTAAGTTAGCGCATGATTTTGGCTTAAAACTTATCGCCTATGAAGGCGGTCAAGGGTTGGTTGATTGGGCAACTCGCAGTTCTGAACAACATCCTAACCCACTATTCTTTGCAGCCAATCGTGCCCCCCGCATGATGGATATTTACAGTCACTTGCTGAAAGAATGGAAAGAAGCAGGCGCAGAAACTTTCGTCATGTTTTCCGCTCCACGTACTTGCCAATGGTTTGGCTGCTGGGGACTTAAAGAATACATCACGCAACCCATGGCTGATGCCCCCAAATATGCAGCCACTAAAAAATTCATCACTGAAAACCCCATCTGGTGGACGGATGAGGCATTACCTGAGCCCAGTGCCAAGACCATACAAAAATACATTCCCCTATCTAACCCTGCTAAAGCGCGCATCGTAATCAGACCTGCCACCCAAGATCCTGAAGCATTTTTTCGTTTAGATAACCCAAGATCGTTACATATGATGGTTGAAGGCGATGAGTGGATAAAAAAAGATATTTCAGGAAAATGGCAAGCTAAGTGGGACAACGAAAATATCTATCTGACGGTTAAAGTCTATGATGATACATTAATGGCGGACTCAAAAGACCCTCGAGAGGATGACTCTATTGAATTCTTTATCGATGCAGATAACAGTCGCCATAAGACTTACGATGGCAAGAACGATTTACATTATATCTTCTCCTGGAATAGCGACAATATTACCTACCTTGGGGCGCACTCACCTTCCCATGCATCAACAGACTTCCCCGTAGAAATGAATAAAACTGCTGATGGATACTTACTAAAAGCCACTATCCCGTGGTCCATCCTCCGTGTAAAACCACGTATTTCAGGAAGAATAGGGATTGAAGTGGTTATTAATGATGATGATGATGGCGGTAAACGTGATTCACGGGTTGCATGGGCTTCTGCTTATGATACCGCTCAAAACAATCCTCAATCATTAGGCGTAGTGCTAATTAGTGGCCGTTAATCCATTCAACATTCTGCTTACTCTTGACCTATCCTCTTATTTTATCAATATCTTGCAGACTTATAGCCCCATAGATAATAAAAAGTTGCTGAAACGCAACAAGTCCTGTAAATTTTGCCCTCGTTAATTATATTAGTGAATACTAATTTTGAGAGTATATGAACATCAGTATCCATAGTGCCGTAAATAGTGTCATCAATAATATAGTGAAGACTATTATTTTCGTTCTATTGCCCTTATCTCTAATGATAACTACAAGCCACGCTGCCACAACTAAAAACACTAATCAGGCAACTAAGCTAGAAAAAACAGCCAAAAAGAAAAAACGCACTATCACTTGCGACAGCTATTCTAGAACGAAGCTTTTGCAAAAAGCAAAAAAGTACAAAAAAACAATTACCAAAGCATCACGTGACTACGGTGTTTCTTCTCACCTTATCACTGCAATCATTACCGTAGAGTCTTGTTTTAGACCGAAAGCCAAATCATCAAGTGGTGCAGCAGGCCTGATGCAACTAATGCCTGCGACAGCAAGACGCTTCGGCACTAAAAACAGGTACAACACCCAGCACAATATTAAAGCAGGTACTAAATACCTACGCTTTTTACTTGCAAAATTTAACGGCAATGTACAACTAACCGCTGCTGCCTATAACGCAGGAGAAGGCGCTGTTGATAAATACAATGGCGTGCCACCTTATAAGCAAACTCAAACGTATGTACGCAGAGTGCTTAATGCTTATCACACCTTATCAGCATCCTCTCGCACACTAGCAAAAGTAAATCAAAGGCGTAAACCAAGAGTCACACGTAGCCGAGCTTGGTATATACAACAATATGAGCGTAAACGCTTGAATGCGAGACGTGGGTTGAGATTAACCACGCATGAGTTACAGCACGTCAATCGCTTACTAAGCGATGAAGACGCAAAGTCGGCACTATCGTTTAAACAGTTTTTATAACAAACGATAACTTTGACCTGAATCTACTAGTGATTACTGGAACGTAATCACTAGCTGCAAGATCAACAAGTACAATGTACTTGATATTTAAGTTTTGGCCTAAGCTTCAGCTTGTTTGGCTACTTCTTCGTGAACTTTCACCATATCAATCTCTTTCACTTTACTAATGACTTCTTCTAACTGTGAGCCGCTTAGCATGCCTGCCTGAGAAAATAGAACCACTTGTTCGCGAAAAATCATCAACGTAGGAATTGAGCGAATTTGGAAATGAGCACCTAAGGCTTGCTCTGCTTCCGTATCTATTTTACCAAAGACAATATCTTCATGCCTTTCTGATACTTCTTCATAAATGGGTGAAAAAGACTTACAGGGACCACACCATTCTGCCCAAAAATCTACGATTACAATATCGTTGTTGTTAATCGTTTCTTCAAAAGTATCTTCAGTAATGTCTATTGTTGCCACAAAGGTGCTCCTCGGTTTGATATACATCAACGAATATAAGGGGTATCTAATAGAATGACAAGAAGAAACTAAAAAGTAAGCCCTTTTTTACGTAGATACAAA
>DRMA01000214.1 GCA_011375245.1 Thiothrix sp.
ATGGCAAATAAGTTTATGCCTTTCTTGGTTAACATTAGTTTTGCTCCATGTATATTAAATATCAGAGGGGATTAGCGCGAATTTTTACTAAGTAAATGTAGTGTAGCAATAAGCTCATTACTATCAATTCACCACCATCCTCTATTGCTGCAAAGATATAAGCAACTTCCCAACCCAGTTTTATAATCTGATCAAGCATATCAATAAAAACGCCAAAGAAAATAAGGACGAGAAAGAGTAAAAATATGTTTTTACTAACATGCTTATAAGCATTAGAGCTACTAATATAAAAAATCAGTAATAAACCTAATAGAATTGAACCTGATAGGACTGAAACAGAAAGCTCACCAAAATCTTGTGAGCGTAAACCTAGTAAAGGCTGGAATTCAAGTTGTGTAGCTATATAGCCACCTAGTGTTTCATGAATTTCTAGTGAGTCATCAAGTAATATATAGAGAAAAAGCAAGATCCATGCGCTGTAACCAATAGTCTTAGTTTTGATAAGAATAAGAATGAGCAAAATAATAATCCATAGCTCTTTTATATACATATAGATTTCAGCATAGCCCTGATCTTGGTTAATGCCTAATAATGGATTGTCAAACCAAGGCGTTAATGCTACAAAATGTAAAATAACAAAAATACAATCAGTCACTAGTAATAATAATAATAGTGTTGATGTTTTTGTATCAGTAAAACTAAATTCATTGCGTAAATGGGCTATTGCATTTTTTGCTTTAGATAGCATACACACTCCTTTGTGACTATGGGGATAGGTTACTGCATTTTAAATCTTGTGACGGTTATAAGGGAGATGACACAATTTTTCAACCTTATATTAATATAAGAAAGTGATTACAACAGAATCATATTACTATTGATAGTTAATAATATTTATTATTTATAAATTTTATCATATTTTTTAGTTTTATTTATCATTATATTGTTTTTTTGTACTATTTTGTTAAAAAATGATTAAGTTTTAGTGAATGTACTATGCGATATAATCTTGTGAGAGATGATGAAAATGATGTTAATAATGAACTATTCGATGTTGTTTTAAACAAAATATGAAGGTTACCATATTGAAAAGATCATTTTCTATTGGACTAACATTAGTTATTGTTATATTTAGTGAATTATAAAAAGTATATTCTAATAAGGGTGGAAAAGTTTAATGTTATTTAAGGAAAAATATTACCTACGCTCATTTTTTTTGATGCTTATATTGAGTGTTAATGCCTCATTTGCCAAATCAGTAATACCCAGCAATGATTTAATTAATGCCGCAGTTGTGAAAATTATTGTTGTTACACAGCATATTGATAAAACAGAGCCTTGGAACTCAACTATTCGCCGCAGTAGTGGTTCAGGATTTATTATTGAAGGAAATCGCATTTTAACCAATGCACATGTTATTAGTAATGCTACCTTTATCGAAGTGCATAAAAACGCCAATACTGAGCGCTATGAGGCTGAGGTGGTGGAGGTGTCTCACGATGCTGATCTTGCTGTTATTAAACTGAAAAAACCTCATCCTGAGTTTTTTAAAGTCCCTCCTCTTAAGTTAGGGGATTTGCCAAAGACACAGGAAAATATTTCTGTGCATGGCTATCCAATGGGGGGAAGTGGCTTGAGTATTACTCAAGGTGTTGTTTCTCGCATTGAAAGACGACCTTATGTGCATCGCGGTAAAAAGTTTTTGTCAGTACAAATTGATGCGGCGATTAATCCTGGCAATAGTGGTGGCGCTGTTGTTGCTAAAGGAAAGGTAATTGGAGTTGTTATGCAATCCAGAAATGGTTCACAGAGCATTGGCTATATGATTCCTGTACCTGTTATTAAGCATTTCCTAACGGATATAAAAGATGGTCATTATGACGGTTTTCCATCACTAGGGGTTGATATAGAGTCAATTGAAAGTCCTGTTATAAGACGTATGTATGGTTTAAATAAAAAGCAATCAGGTGTGTTGGTGACTTTAGTGTATCCAAATTCCCCATCGCTTAATATTATCCAAAAAAATGACATTATTACTGCTATTGATGGTCATAAAATAACAAGTAATGGCAAGGCAGAGTTACGTAAAGATGAGTTAATTAGCTTTCAGCATTATGTTGATATGTATCAGCTTGGTGAAGAGATTAGTTTAAAGGTAATACGTGATGGCAAGCTTTTAGAAGTAAAAGTAAAACTGAATAAAGTTGATGATGCTTTTAACTTAGTTGCTTCAAAGCAATTTGAGAAAAAACCTTCTTACTTTATTTATGGTGGTTTTGTGTTTATGCCATTAACAGCTGATTATATCAATGCTTATAAGCGCCTAAGTGATGATATTACAGTGTTGAATCAGCATTGGCCGACTGAAGAAAAGCGCGAGGTAGTGCTTTTAACGCATGTTTTGCCTTCTGATTCAAATAAGGGGTTTCATAATATAAGAAATATGTTGATCAAAACATTGGATGGAAAACCATTTAAAGATTTCAAGACCTTCTATCAACGGATGTTATCTGGAGATGGCGAGTTTGCTGTGTTAGAAAATCAATTTGGTTATCAAGTTGTTATTGATCATATGTTGGCAAAAAAAAACCAGTTTGCCATTCTTAAGCAATACCGTATTAGTGATGCATCTTCAGATGACTTAACAACAAAAATGGCGAATGTAAGTTTTAAAAAATAGCGTTATTGGGCAAGGTTCCACGAATCGAACCTTGCTGTCAAATAATCCTAACTTTCAAATTTTACCCTTAAAGAAAGGAAAGGCTTCAATATCACATTTATCTGCTGTCATAATTTTTTCATGATCTATAATCACTTCCCTGTAAGCATGCCATGTTGCATGACCTATAACAGGTAAAGCGACAGCAATACCAATAAAGGCAAAAGCAAAGCCTAAGAACATAACAGTAACAATAATAATTCCCCAGCTAAGCATAACACCTGGATTTTGTTTTACCACTCTCACACTACTGATAATAGCCGTTACCACATCAACCTTTCTATGTGTCATTAGAGGAATTGAGATAACGCTGATGGAGAAGCTAATAACAGCAAAGACTAGCCCAATCGCAGCGAGTAATCCAGCAAAAGGTAGCAAGTCTTTATTAGCAAGTATCGTTTCATATAGGTTATCAGTGATTGTTACATTGCTAAAGACGAGCGCAATAATAGTAGCTGCAATGATAGTCCAAAAGACAACAAGCATTCCCACAATGATCGCAAAACTAACAATACCTACAGGGTTATAACATAATGCCGTACAACCTTGACCAAAAGTAGGTTTTACACCTGCTTCAATATGACGACTCATGCAGTAGAGGCCAACAGCGATGATAGGACCAACAAGATAAAAAATGGTGACAAGTCCATATACATAAATAGGATTTTGATACGTTGTAGCAATCATGACCAAACCGAGTATTGTATACATTGAACCATAAAATAGGCTTAGCATAGGAGATATTTTGAAATCATCAATCCCTTTTCTTAGCCATCGCATAGGAGCATTTGAGTCAAGTGTCCTTATTTCAATGGGTTTAGTGTAAGGCTCGTTGGTTTGTTCAGCACTTCTATTGGCTGTATCTTGTGATGTATTGTCTGCTGAAGGCATGTTGCTTTTCTCCTATGAAAAAACGTTTTTTATCGAGTAATTCGTCATTATTAGTATTGTTACTGAGTTGCTAGATAAAAGTGATGGTAGTAGCTTGGTTTGAGAGGTGACCTATGTTGTGAGGCTCTGTTGATGTTTTAAAAATTTCAGAATAATGGTAATCTTGGCTCTGATCTCTGAAAAAAATGGCAAAGTTCTGTACAACCCCTCTTAATATTAGTCAATTATATCGCTAACTTAAA
>DRMA01000215.1 GCA_011375245.1 Thiothrix sp.
GTTTTGCTTTTCACCTCAACATATTGATCATCATGAATTTCATGCCCCTCATAACCTTCTAGTAGCGCATTTCCGTAATCAACAACCACCCCTTGCATTTCAAATTTTTGGGTAGTGCTATCATGATTGGTAATCGTACCCTTCAATATATTAGTCGATACTCCCTCAATAAAATGCACTTGTAATAATTTTAAATTGGTGGCGATAATATGCCCTTTCGCACCTAAAATACCTGATACTTCAACCATATTACCAACGTTTAAGTCACTCAGAAGGTCAATCCCATGTAGCACGGTTAAAGCATCGGTATGTACCAATTGCCCTAATATTTCTAATGACACACCATCGGTAGACGTATTGGTGACCTCTCCCTCTAAAATATCACTATAAGACACTTCCATTGCAACGCCATTGATGCCGTCTTCAGCTACCACGCCTTTAATTACCACAAATTCACCCACACTAAAGTCTGCTTGTTTTTTTGAGGAGGTCTCATCACGCATAAACGTTGCATTATCAACATCAAAACGTATTCCATTAACAAAGATACTGCCAAAATTGGTAATTCGCCCCATTGTGATCCCTGTTCCCGTAAGACCTCCATTGGCGGCAAGCACTGCATTTTCATCATTACAAGCCGATAGAAAAATAGCAATCGCGGCTCCTAAACTCATTAATGCTATTTTCAGTTGATTTTTCACCCTTTTTTACCCGTATTTTTTTCTTCAAAATAATAAACACCAACGCCAAGTTTCACAGGGTGTTCGCTTTTTATATTTGATTGCTTATCCATATCACGTTCAGCAAGCCATGTATTTAATTTTATTAATAGCCGTTGATTTTCTTTATTGGCCAATGCTCTGAATTCTTCTACACACTCCTTAGGAATGTTGTCATAACAGACTTTACGTTGATAATAAGGCTCTTCTGGCTGATAAATATTATGGTTAATGGTTGAAATTAATAAGGCAACATCCTCACCTAATAATTCATATTTTTCTTCTTTATCAGCAGAAGGTCCATAAACTGCACGAACTAACACAACTTTTCCATCTTCCATTAGCTCAACTGCACCAATACGAATAAGTTCATTGACCATTGCTCGGTAAGGAATATCACCGCTATGGCGTGCAACTAGTGCCTCGAAACTACCTTTTTTTCCTTGTAATAAAAGCGGCGCTGCCACACCTTTGTCATCACAAAATTCAGCATCGCTAATCCAGCCGCTAATAACCCTAACTGCACGATTTTGATGAAAATCTTGCTCTTGTTTTGGAACTTGTGCCTTCCTTAATGTAGCCACTTCTCGACGTGTTAACCCTGTAATAATGGAAATTCTTGAGGTTGTTGCTTTTTGCCCTGATGCCAACAACTCTTGTTCAATGACATTAATAAATGCTTGTTTCGTTAAACGTGAAAAATCACCAAACGCAATACACTCTCGTCCCATCAAAATGATAAGAGGTTTAAGAATATTATAGATAGCCGCTGATAATTTCGTATTCATTATTTTGGTATGATAAGCCCAAAAACTTATAAATGCAAATTTTTAAAGTAATTTTTATAATAAAAATAGGCTTTATTTATCATAAAGAAATTGTTAAAAGCAATAACGCTCGCCATTAGTACGAGTGTTGTACTACAATGTCTTTGTTGTTATCTTGATGATTTGATCAGTCGTATTTAGAAATCATGAAAATTAATGTCAATCAGGTTAGTAATGTAACCTCCGACGTTCCTGTACAATTAACCACCTTAGAAAAATACACTGCCTCATCAGCAGGGTGACATTATTGTCACCCGTTTTCTATTTAAACTTCTTATAGAGACAAGACATACCTGCTGCTTTTTACGCATCCACGTTCTTAGTGTGCTAATTGCTCTTTTAATACTTGCATTGCGCGAAAAAGATGTGTTTTTACACTACCTTCTGAACACTGCATAATAACCGCAGTTTCTTTAATGCTGAACCCTTGCCATTGTCGTAAGAAATAAACCTCCTGTTGGCTTGTGGGTAATGATTTGATAACCGCTTTAAATTGTTCAAATAATTCATCAGCACTTACTTGTGACTGCACCGAATTTGCTTGGCTATCTTCCCCTAGATAATTACTGATATCGTCTTCGGACTCACTCAGATGAGAAAAAGGTAAAATAGAATACCATTTATCTTGTGCCGTTTTTGTTCTTTGTCGGTCAGTAATTCTACGAACCAAAATTTTATAGAATAGATTTTTCCACGCCATTTCTTCATAGCTCTGTGCAACCTTGATAAACCCTATCATTGTCTCTTGTATTAGATCTAATGCTGCTTCATCATCATTCAGACGAAAAATAGCAAAAGCCAGTGTTTGCGAACGAATTTTCATTAAAAACTGTTCGAGTTTATATTCAATAGTTTGATTCAAGCAACAACATCCTTTAACAAGCTAATAAAAGATTGATTAATAGATGCAAAAAACTAGAAAGAAAGACAATGCATTGAAAATATTAATATTTAACAATCAATAACAAACTTAGCCAGCTCATCACACATTCTTTATAACAGTAAAAAAAACAATGCATTAAACAAGAGGAGGCGGAAGTTCTGGAGGTTTTGTATTATTAATAAGATCAGTAGCTATAGGATATTTCACCATAGGATGTGAAGTGGGATAAATTTTAACCCTTAGCATAAAAGTAGTCATAGATAGATGGGAACAACTACATGAACAATTTATGCAGGATAGAGTGCAACATTCATAATCATTAAGCTCAGATAAACTCAACAATTTTTGATGATAGATCGAGTAAGATTCTGTATTAATTTCAGGTTGAAATTCACCTGCTATAGGAGAAATCAGTATATTCAACAGGATCAGAATTGATAGAATCTTTTGTAACATGGAATGATTAATAAATGAAGATTCTCTGGATTTTCTCAAAAAAATTTTTTTTTGTCAAATGATAGAACGAGCGTATAGAAGTGTGAGCGAACTATTACGCATTAGGTTGTTTTTGGAAAAAAATCACCTCAAACAACCTTATTCATTTTACTCTGGCAACTGACTACTAAGACATCAAAAATGCTACGTGTATTTTCTTATGTTTCTAAGCCAACCGAGTAATAATAAGGCAAATATCCCATACCAAGGAAAGCTTCCACCGCTACCACTGCTTGCTGCTGCTTTAATCGTAATGGTTACCGTTGCGGTATTTGATGTATTAGTGCCATCATTCACATTAAAGGTCAGTGTATCTTCGCCTGTTTGTCCTGACGTTGGTGTATAAGTAAATACCCCTGTGGTTGCATTAGTAAGCACGGCTGTGCCTTTTGTGCCATTGCTGACAAGATTAAATAACAAGATATTATTATCGGCATCACTCGCACTTAATTGTCCTGAAGTAGCAACGCCCTCTGCTACTTTCAATGTGCTGTTGGTCGCGACGGGAGTGGATGTTGTTATGTCATTACTCACCTTTGTGATTGTTGTAAGTGTTTCTGCACGAAGCGTCGCACTATTAAACATACTCTTAAAGGTTGCAACTTCCGTTAGCGTAACAGCATCTTTAAACATATCTTGCAAATGCCCAAAGGACAAGGTTTGGTATTCTAGTGATGCATTGATAATGAAGCTTCGTTTGCTACCGACATTGATTAAATAAGTCAGCGTATCACTACCTGAATTAAAATCAGCATCACTACGCGCAAGTCCAACAACGGCAACATCATTAGGAACAACTGTTTTATCAAAACCCGCTGGAGTTAGTCGATTATCTTTTTTATACGCTGCTGCACGCAATAAAGTATGGGTGACATCACCATCAGTATTTTGCATAATTGGCTCATAAACTTGAACTTGGTCAGCCGTAGTAATCTGTTCATAGTGAGGTTCGTAGGTGCTAGAATCAGTATCACCTGCAACACCAACAATACTCCCATCCGCATTAAGTTTTCCTGATTCAAAAACAGTTTGTGCATCGCTATCTTGTACAAGGAAATGAATATAAGCACGTCGTGATGGATAAGCAGAGGGGAGCTTATGTCCTGTCTTGTTCGTCACTTTAACA
>DRMA01000216.1 GCA_011375245.1 Thiothrix sp.
GCATGCCAGATTTTGCTTGTATTGTCATTTGCTCAGGTAATAAAGTGAGCATAAAATCTATCCGTCTCATTTGTATTTATCAAAAAAATAAAAAAGGAAAATATTATGGCTTCGTCAGGGATTAAAGAACATAGTCAAACAGGGATTGCCTATGCAGTAGTGGTTTTTGGCTATGTTTTTTATATGAAGGGCTATTTACCCGCCGCTGTTATTGTGGCTACTGCGGCATTTATTGGTTCTGTGATACCTGATATTGACAGTCACCGAAGTGCGCCAAGAAAATTTATGTTGTATTCGTTGATGGTTATTGGTGCATGGGTTGGTTATTTATCAACAGATTTTTTACAGCTACAACAGGATTATTTTCATATTACTCGACCTAATCCATTTTATTCAGCCATTATTGGTTTTTGTTTGGGCTATGTGACTCAACTTATTGCAGGTAGCTTATTGGTACATCGCGGGGTAACGCATAGTGTTATGGGAGCAATTTTGCTTGGGCTGATTATGGCTTCTTTGTTTTCTTTTGTGATTAATATGGCTGATGAGTTGTTGATTGCGGTGTTTCTTGCCACAATGGGGGGAGTATTTGTACACCAACTTACCGATTGGGCTTATGGTTCTTTATCAAAAAGAAATCATAATCACTTGTTATTTACGTTGGCAGGGCATAAAAAAGAAAATATTTTTTTGTTGTTTGTCACTTTTATACTCGTGAGTGTTTCACAAATTGGTGGGGTTTTTTATCCGTATTTTCTATCAGTTGGGTTTAGCCAGCCTGATGTTTGGATATATCTGTCAGTCCTTAATTTTATTTTATTATGTGTGTTTTTGACCAGAGAGATGCTTAAAAAACAACCGCAACTGCTTAAAAATGTATTGGTGAATGTTTATTGGTTTTCAGGTTGTACAGCAATGGCTTTTTTTGTTAGTGTTTTTACTCGTTCTAGCTAGATTTTTTATCTTAACTATATAATATTAAATGGTTTTATTTTTTTGTCTGCACATGTGGTTCTATATTTTAATAGTTGTTTATGGTTGGCAAAAAATGATGTAGAGAACTATATATTGATGATAATGTCATTGTTATGGAGTGTTGGTTATCAGATAATTTTTTCTAGATTTTAGGTTGTTTATGCATATTCTTTTTTTAACGGATAATTTTCCTCCCGAAACGAATGCTCCAGCAAGTCGTACATTTGAACACTGTCGTGAATGGGTAAAGGCAGGTCATCAAGTAACGATTATTACCTGTGTTCCAAATTTTCCTAAAGGCAAGGTGTTTGCTGGTTATAAGAATAAAATCTGGCAAACAGAAATCAATAATGGCATTCGTGTTATTCGAGTGTGGAGTTATATTACAGCAAATGAAGGGTTTGTGAGGAGAATACTGGATTATCTGAGTTTCATGTTTAGTGCAAGTTTTGCCGCCTTTTTTGTACGTAAAGTTGATGTTGTTATAGGTACTTCTCCACAGTTTTTCACGGCTGTTGCTGCTTACTTTGTTGGTTTTGTTAAGCGTAAGCCATTTGTTTTTGAGTTGCGTGATTTTTGGCCTGAATCAATTAAGGGGCTTGGTTTGATGGGCGATTCTAAGATGTTTCGATTTTTAGAAGCAATTGAGTTGTTTCTTTATAAAAAGGCAGCTTATATTATTCCTGTAACCTATTCTTTTAAAAAAGAATTAGTAAATAGAGGTATTGATAGTAATAAGATTGGTGTAGTGACGAATGGTGTTGATATTAGTCGTTTTTCTCCACGTCCAAAAGATGAGGGGCTTATTATACAGCATGGTTTACAGAATAAATTTGTGGTTGGTTATATTGGTACACATGGTATAAGTCAAGCGTTGGAAACGGTGCTAAAAGCTGCACAGTTAGCAAAGACGTTTGAAGGGGGGGGTTCACTGCATTTTTTATTATTGGGCAATGGAGCAGAAAAAAATGCGTTAATGGATCTTGCTGTTGAGATGAAGCTAGATAATGTAACCTTTATTGATGGTGTTTCCAAGGATAAGGTAGCAGATTATTGGTCAATACTTGATGTTGCGGTGATTCACTTGAAAAGAATACCTTTGTTTACTTCAATTATTCCGTCTAAGTTATTTGAATGTATGGGAATGGGGATTCCAGTGCTTCATGGTGTGGAAGGTGAGTCAGCTAATATTGTTAATAAGGAGCGTGTTGGTATAACATTTACGCCTGAGAGTGAAGTAGAATTGTTAGAGAGTTTGAGGCAGTTGCAAAATGCTCCTATTCTATATCAAGAGTTTCGAGATAATAGCTTACTTGCTGCCCATAAATTTGATCGTGCTGAACTGGCTGAAAAGATGTTGTTAATGTTGAAAAACATTTAACTACAGTAGGTTACGCATTTTATCCTGATATAGAACGTTATTGTGTGTATGTTATGTTCGTTAGCTTTTTAGATATATTTGTATTACAGTCCTTGAGGGCTATCAGTAATGTGTGGGGTGTTTTATCTTATTTCAATGTTGCTATGTCAATAATATGTTCGTACGATTTCGTGTAGATAACCTTTTGTTTACTTAGGCAATACTAATATTGAAAATGAGTTGTTTGACTTGATTTTATTGAATTAGTGTCGTCTCCCAAGCTATCTGAAGTATAGTAGGGCACATTTTAAATTATTAATGAGGGTGTTTTAGTGCTATGAATGGGCAACGAGATAATCAAATAATTACAATTGACGATAATAAAGAGATAGGTGCAAGAGCATCTTATGAGCCAAGTCGTCATATTGATAGAACAGGCTACCAAGATGATGCAAGTAATAAGGGGTCAGATTTAAAAGATGTTTTCGCTGTTATTTTTCGGCGTAAAGCAATCATACTTTTTATTACTTTATTATTGACAGCAATTGCCTATATTTACTCTTTATCACTCACTCCAATTTATCGGGCGACAGCGAGTATCAAAATTGATGTTCAAGGTAATAAATTAGCCCAGTATGACGATGTTTTTAAAGAAAAAGCAGCTGATGCAAACTTTCAAACAACTCAGTACGATATATTACAAAGTAGAGCATTGGCAAAGCGTGTTATTGAAAAATTAAAGTTAGATGAGGCGACATTAAATGGAGGAGGGCAAGTTTCTGTTGTTTCTAGCTATATCAAACGGGTAAAAGGTTTTATTTCTCGAACGGTTATACAGCCTATTTTGGGTGATGAAACTAAGGTAGTAGCAAGTGTTGATCCTAAAACAAGTAGTGCGGGAAGTGCGGCAACAACCAAGCAGAGAGCTTTGCCCCTTGAGTTGTCTTTTCTTAGTAATTTATCTTTATTGCCCAGTAAAACATCCAATATATTGAAAGTAAACTATGACTCATATGATGCTGAATTAGCAGCAAAAAGTGTTAATACATTGACTGAAGAGTTTATTAACATGAGTCGTCAAGATCGTTCAGATTCCAATACCGCTGCTAAAGGTTATATTTCTGAGCAGCTTGAAAAAGCTCAACGTAAAGTTGTTGAATCTGAAAAGCGACTTACAGAATATGCGAGAAAAAATGGGATCATTAATATAGATGGCAAGCATTCATTTATTGCTGATTCGCTTAAGCGATTAGATGCTGAATATGCTAATGCACA
>DRMA01000217.1 GCA_011375245.1 Thiothrix sp.
AACACACTAACCGCTCAAACCCCGCAAAACAATACAAGCAATACGACGGCTATTAACACAACCCCCCGTTCACTCAAACGTCCCAATACAATAGACAAACAACCCGCTGTTATACATGACAATATGTCAGATAATACACTTACCTCCTTAACACGACTATTTCAACAATCATCAAACCAACTGTCTAATAGCAATCCCCCTACAACAAACATAGAAGGTCTGGAGAACTTAGAAAATGTAGCCTCTCTGTTAGAAAATGCAACCCTTGAAAATATTAGTATTGAGGACACTAACCAAGATAACACCTTAAGCGCAGGTGACTCCATTATTCTTACTCTTAAAAATAATGAAGATGGTTCAATCAGCAACATCAGCTTTGCACTCACTGAAAATGATGTTGCTCAGTTCAATAACCTTCTTGACACATTAGAAACTGATCCGCTCACTCAACAACTGATACAAGGAATCATTGACGGCATACTTCAACAAATGTATCAAGCAGGTGAGCGCGTACTTGCAATGTTGCGAGATAATCCTGCCTAAGCAATCACACACTTGTGCAATACGATGAGGTTATTTATCGAGCATAGAAAGTAAAAAAAAGGTATCCTTCAACCCCTAATACACGATTAGCTTGATAGGAATAATCTTCTCACTCTATGTTTAACCTTATTGTAAAGATAGCGCAAACCAGTGGCGCTCAAGTTTATGCGGCACTCTTAGGTATTATCACCTTATCCATTACAGCCCGCTGGCTAGGTCCTGAAGGACGCGGCATTATTGCCACTATTAGCACATGGGCTATTGTATTTGTTGAAATCGCGAGCCTTAGCCTTGCACCCGTGCTTATCTATCGTGCCACACAAAAATGCGATGACAAATGGCTAGGACGCATGATGGGTACGTTAGGCGTTTATATCATTGGCGTAACCCTGATTATTTGGCTAATCGTAGGTTTATTTTATTTTGGTGAACGTTATTGGGCTTTCCCGCAGGTTATTGGTAACCTACCACCCATTGCACTCATTATGGGCTTTTTACTTCTACCACTTGGGCTTGCGGAACATTACACCAAAGCCTTATTGAATATAGAAGACCGTCTCCACATTTATAACTGGCTACAAGTCATTGGCAGCACTAGCAACCTTTTTTGGCTAGTCGTGCTAGTGATTGGTTTAGGGATGCATATTTATGGCGTATTAATCGCCCGTTTAATGTGGGATACCATTATTGCCATTGGCAGTATCCGTGCACTCTACCCAAAAGCAAAAAAATCACTAACGTCTTGTACAAAGGAATTAAAAAGCCTATTACATGATGGCTCAAAAATGTACCTCAATACCATTGGTGCATTACTCATTCTTCATGTTGACATTCTAATGATCAATGCCTACCTCGGTGCAGAAGCGACAGGCTTATATCAACTTGCCGTTCATATGGGGCAAATTATGCTAATGCTTCCTTATGCAGCAACAACAGTACTACAAGGTGAAATCACCCGCCGTGGCCTATATGGTGTATGGTCGTACCAAAAGAAAATCCTCATCCTCACCCTGCTAGCAATGATTGCTGCTTCACTCATTCTAGGTTTGACTGCAAAATGGTGGATGATCTGGCTCACAAGTGAAAAATTTGAACCATCCATTATTCTCTTCCAATACTTACTGATCAGCGTTTTATTCGCCTCCACCAGTGCCATAATTAATGTGCAATGGATAGCCCGTGGATTATTTTGGCAAATTTCCGCCATTTCAATGATCAAAGGCATTGGCAACATTGCATTAAATGCTATCCTGCTTCCCAAATACGGTCTCATGGGGGCGGTATACTCAACATTAAGTATCTTTGCCTTTTCATTTATTACCGATATTGGCATGTTTATCTATTGCGAAATTGATACTCGTCGGCATAATAATAGCTCAATCACTGATAATACTTAGCGGGTATCGTGGTCGCGCTTTTTGACAAAAAAAAGGGTCGGCTTTGCCGACCCTGCTGAATAACTAAAAAGCCTTAGCCTGCTGCAGCCTGCTTCTCCACTTCTTCTCTAACCTTTTCCATATCAAGCTCTCTGACCTTACCAATCACATCTTCTAGCTGACTAGCCTGCAATGCCCCCGCCTGAGAAAACAGTACAATTTCTTCACGAAAAATCATTAGTGTCGGAATCGAACGAATTTGAAAATGTGCGCCTAACGCTTGTTCTGCTTCAGTATCCACCTTGCCAAAAACAATATCCTCATGCTTTTCTGATACAGTTTCATAGGTGGGTGCAAACGATTTACACGGTCCACACCACTCTGCCCAAAAATCAATAATGACAATATCATTGCTTTTAATCGTCTCTTCAAACGTCTGTTCTGTAATATCAATAGTAGCCATTGCTACCTCCTCCTCATAGTGTATCTATTTATAGTATTTTGCGGTTGAAGCGGGTTAATATACAGCAGAAGATAAGCTTATTCTAACGAAATACACCACCTCCCCCCCAACGCGCCAATAACTCGTGTTCAAATCCCACATGATCTAAAATTTTCGCCACCATAAAATCAATAATATCGTCTAAAGTATCAGGTTGATGATAGAAACCAGGATTAGCAGGCATAATCGTCACACCCATTTGTGACAACTTCAGCATATTCTCTAAATGAATCGTCGAAAAGGGCGTTTCCCGTACGACTAAAATAAGCGATTTAGCTTCTTTAATCGCCACATCACAGGCTCTTTCCAGCAAGTTTTTACTACTACCCATTGCAATAGCTGACAATGTACCTGTCGTACAAGGACACACAATAGTTACATCAGCGACCCCTGAACCACTCGCAATGGGTGCCATCCATTGTTCACGCTCAAATACCTGAATCTGTCCTTCATCTGCATCATATAATTCAGTAAAAAACACTTGCATGTCTTTTGCGCGTGCAGGCAAATTAAGCGGTGTTTCCATCTTAATAACAATTTGTGCTGGACGTGATAGCAATAAATAAATCTTCGCGTTAGCATTCACTAGTTCTTCTAATAAACGTAATCCATATTCAGCACCAGAAGCCCCTGTCATAATCAAAGTGACGGTTTTTCTGCTCATGAACGTGGTTTTTGCTTTTGTTCAAGTGCATCCAATACCTTTTCATGGATACCACCAAACCCCCCATTACTCATAATTAACACATGTTCAGCATCACTATCTGCTGCAATATCATGCACAATATCGTCGATATGTTGTAACAACAAACCCTTCGCCCCCAAATCATCTAAAACCTCATCCATCCCCCAATCCTCACCTTCAGGTTGGTACAAAATAACCTCATCAGCAAGGGCTAAGGAAGTGGCTAACTTCGCTTTATGTACACCCATTTGCATAGTATTAGAACGAGGCTCCAACACTGCTGTTATTTTCTGTGTACCCACATTGGCACGCAAACCTTGTAATGTCGTGGTAATTGCTGTCGGATGATGAGCAAAATCATCATAAACCCGCACACCATCGACTTCGCCACGTAATTGCATACGCCGCTTAACGCCTTTAAATTCAGCCAATGCTGCAATCGCATGTGCCACAGGCACACCCGCATGACGCGCAGCAGCAATCGCCGCCAAACCATTGGCAACATTATGCTTACCAATATAATCCCAGCTCACCACGCCTTGCTCTTCATCGTCGAGTAGCACTTTAAATTCACTACCATCTAGCTTGATATAATCCACTGACCAGCCTTGTGTACTTGATTCAGAGGAGAAGTTTTCTACCGTCGTCCAACAACCACGATCCAATACGTCTTGCAAATTAGCTTCTTGCCCATTAGCAACGACCAAGCCTTCTCCTGGCACCATACGCATTAAATGATGGAACTGGATTTTAATCGCTTCTAAATTCGGGAAAATATCAGCATGATCATATTCCAAATTATTTAACACCACTGTACGCGGATGATAATGGACAAATTTAGAACGTTTATCAAAAAATGCCGTATCGTATTCATCAGCTTCAACGACAAAAAACGGTGATTCTCCTAATCGTGCAGATACGCCAAAATTTTCAGGCACACCACCAATTAAAAACCCTGGCTTTAAACCTGCGTACTCTAAAATCCATGCCAGCATACTGGATGTTGTGGTTTTACCAT
>DRMA01000218.1 GCA_011375245.1 Thiothrix sp.
CCGTTACTGAAGTTAAAGGCTTTGGTCGTCAAAAAGGTCACACCGAACTCTATCGTGGTGCTGAATATGTTGTTGATTTTTTACCAAAAGTAAAAATTGAAGCGGCTGTATCCGTCGATATTCTCGATCAAGTTATTGAAGCCATTAGCAAAGCGGCCAACACAGGCAAAATTGGTGATGGGAAAATTTTTGTATCAAACATTGAGCAAACGATCCGTATTCGCACTGGCGAAACGGGTTCGGATGCACTTTAATTCATAAGGGGGTTACCAATATGAAAGCAATAAAATCATTTATAAGCTTACTGGGCGCAGCATTTCTAATGCCAGCACTGGCTTTTGCAGAAGAAGCTGCAGTAGAGGCCGCAGCTGCGGCAGAAGAAGCAGCACCCACATTATCAGCAGGTGATACCGCATGGATGCTGGTCGCAACTGTACTCGTACTCTTCATGACCATTCCTGGTCTTTCTATGTTCTACGCAGGCATGGTTCGTAGTAAAAATGCCTTATCCACTTTTGTACAAATTTTTGCAATTGCAGCATTAGCAACAGTCGTTTGGGTTGTTATTGGTTACAGCATCGCATTTGGTGGTGAAGGTGCTTATTGGGGTGGTCTTGATAAAATGTTCCTTAAAGGAATCACCGTTGACTCATTAAGTGGCACGATTCCTGAGACTGTCTTTATGGTATTCCAGATGACATTCGCTATCATCACACCTGCACTTATTGCAGGTGCATTTGTAGAAAGAATGAAATTCTCTGCCATGCTCGTCTTTACCACAATATGGCTAATCGTTGTTTATGCACCTATTACCCATTGGGTATGGGGTGACGGCGGCTGGTTAGGCGGCAAAGGGATCCTTGACTTTGCTGGTGGTACAGTTGTACACATTAATGCAGGTGTTGCAGGCTTAGTAGCCGCTATTGTAATAGGTAAGCGTAATGGCTTCCCACAAAAAGCAATGCCTCCACATAACATAACCTACACAATTATTGGCGCAGCTATGCTTTGGGTTGGCTGGTTTGGCTTTAACGCTGGAAGTGAATTAGCTGCTGATAACGTTGCTGGAATGGCAATGGCTGTTACACAAATTGCTGCTGCTGCTGCTGCATTAACATGGATGCTAACAGAATGGATATTCCATGGAAAACCCAGTGGACTCGGTATTGCCTCAGGGGCTGTTGCAGGTTTAATCGCAATCACTCCTGCAGCGGGCGCGGTAGGTCCTATGGGTGCATTAGCACTAGGTGCTATTTCAGGTATCCTTTGTTACTTTAGCGTTGCAACACTAAAGAAAACGTTTAACTATGATGACACACTCGATGCCTTTGGTTTACACGGTGTTGGTGGTATCGTTGGTGCATTACTAACAGGTGTATTCGCAGCAACTAGCTTAGGCGGCGCTGGCTTCGGTGATGAAATCAGCAGTATAGGTGAGCAAGTCATGGTTCAAGCAATGGGTATTGGTGCAACTATGCTCTACACAGGCGTGGTCACCTTCATTATCTTGATCGTACTAAAAATAACCATCGGTCTACGGGTTACTGAGGAAGTAGAAGAAGAAGGACTAGACACAGCAGAACATGGCGAAAGAGCTTATATAATTTAACGTTCTATCACTGCTAGACTAGATTAGAACAGGGCTAATTTTCATTAGCCCTGTTCTCTTTCATAACCCAATAACTCGCTCTATTCTTCGATTAAAAAAAATAAACTGAGCCAGCTAAACCATGATCATGGATTTTTCCCTTTCTATGTCTGAAATTTTGGATTCATTATTGAATTCAGTACTCGTTACCGACACAGATTTAAACCTTCATTATATAAATCATGCCGCAGAAGAAATGATAGGTCATAGCTTCTCACATATGCAAGGGCGCTCAATCCGTTCCATACTCTCTAGCCCACAGTTTGAAAAACATATTGAACAAGCATTCAGCTCACATCAACGCCAAGTAGCACGCGGCGGAAAAATTATCGTACGAGGTACACACGAAATCAATATTGACTGTACCGTTACCCCTCTTTTTCAACATGACATCATGACAGGTATGCTCTTTGAACTTAATCAAGTTGATCGTCAAATTCGCATTGCACGTGAAACTCAGCTCATTAACACGCAAGCCGCCAACCAAAGCCTCCTACGTGGTATTGCACATGAAATAAAAAACCCCTTAGGCGGCTTACGCGGAGCAGCACAACTTCTAGAATTGCAATATGACGATGCTAATATTAAGGAACATACCAATGTTATTATCACTGAAGCAGATCGTCTCAGTAAGCTTGTCGATAGCATGCTTGTTTCGCATCAATCTATTGAAAAAACACACCTCAATATCCATGAAGTCTTTGAACATGTCAGACAACTAACCCTTGCTAAACTCTCTGACAGTATCCAATTAAAAAGAGATTATGATCCCAGCATTCCTGAGATAACAGGCAACTTTGATCAATTAGTACAAACTGCACTCAACCTACTCAATAACGCGATTACTTCCATAGAAACAAGTAGTAACACCGATAATAAGCAAGGCGAAATTGTGTTAAAAACCCGTGTATTACGCAATTTTACAATTCATCAAAAAAACCATCCCTTAGCATTATGTGCACAGATTATTGATAATGGCTCAGGTATTCCTGAAACATTACAAGACAAAATATTTTACCCAATGGTAACAGGACATGCTGATGGCACAGGCTTAGGTCTATCCATTGCACAAACACTCATCAATCAACACAACGGTTTGATTGAATTTGAATCAAACCTTGAACGCACTGAGTTTAGTATTATCATACCCATTTAGGAGAAAATCATGACAAGGAATGAACAGGTTTGGGTGGTTGATGACGATAAATCCATCCGTTGGGTACTCGAAAAATCACTACAACATGAAGCTATTCCAGTACGTGTATTTAATAGTGCTGACAAAGC
>DRMA01000219.1 GCA_011375245.1 Thiothrix sp.
GGGCAACGATAGCATGAAGTCAACAAATGTAACTTATTGTTGGGGATCGGATTGCTAAATAGAAAGGATCAAGGATGTACGTAACTTAAGTTATGTGCTGATTGCCGACCTATAACCCACTTATAAAGGGGTAAACGAATACAGCTAAGGTAAAAATAGATAAAACAATTGCTGTTACCAATAACCATGCTTCCAAATGATACTTCATCACATAACCTCATCATCTTGATATAAGTCAATAAAATATTATAAGCTTATCTGGTAATTAGTCAAATAATCCTAGGCTTAACCCTTGAGTCATTTAGCTATTTTGCACCCCCTTAAATATATTTATATTTTTCCCAGTGTTTTTATACTAATCAGCATTCTATTTTACTTAACCGTATAATATTCGCTCTTCTATTTGATTGGATGTGATGCCATGCTTGAAAAAAACAACAAAAAGCAAGATGATCTAGTCATTGCACAGCATAATCTGCGTATCAAAGCATTAGAAGAAGAATTGCGTGAAATGCGTGAGAATTTACAAATCACCATTGAAGAACTCGAAACCTCTAATAAGGAGTTGCAATCAATCAATGCAGAACTGCATACCTCAACCGAAGAATTACGATCAACCAATGAAGAATTACGTACCGTTAACCAAGAAATTGCGGTAAAAAATGCTGAAATTGAAGCCAGTAATGATCGACTAATGAATGAAATAGAAGAACGATGGCGAGCAGAAGACTTAGTGGTTGAGCAAGAAAGAAAATTACGCATGATTATTAATTCGGAACCTGCTTGGGTTAATATTTGCGATAGTGAAGGGACAATTTTGGAAGTTAACCCCGCAGGTGTTGAGATTATGGAAGCGGATACTGAGCAGGAATTAATTGGCAAAAACCTGCTCGATTTAGTGATGGACAAGCATAAACAGGATTTACGTACTTGTCAGGAACTGGTCGCTGTTGGCGAGACACATAAACAAGCCGTTGCTGTAAAAACATTGAAAGGCAATATGCGTTGGTTAGAAATCAGTACCGTCCGTTTGCCTGATGAAGTTGATAATAAGGTGCAAATTATGTCGATTATTTGTGATCAAACACAATTTAAAGAGGCACATGATAAGGCATTACAAGGGCAAACCGAATTAGCGCATGTGATGCGACTTAACACCTTGGGAGCAATGGCTTCGGGGCTTGCACATGAATTAAATCAACCTTTATCGTCTATTGCTAATTACTTGAGTGGTTGCGAGCGTCGAGTACGCAATAATTGCTGTCAGCAAGAAGAAGTCTTAGAGGTACTAAGTTTGGCAAATATTCAGGTGCAACGTGCTGGAGAAATTATTAATCAAGTCAAACATTTTATTAAACAGGACGGTCGAGATATCGAAGCTGTTCAGGTGAATGCCGCAATTGAAAATGCTGTGGAGTTAGCACGCGGTACAGGACAATGTAACCATGCAAGAATCGAACTGGCTTTTACTGAACCCTTAGCCCTTGTACTAGCTAATAAAGTACAAATAGAACAAGTGATTATTAATTTAGTTCTCAATGGTATTGAGGCAATGGATGAGGCAGGTATTAGCCAACCTGTATTGTTTATTCGTACACGACGGGTGGGAGAAAAAGTCGAGGTCATGGTTGAAGATAACGGCATAGGATTGTCTGCTAGCGAAAAAGTAGAAATTTTTAAACCTTTTCATTCGACTAAAGCGAATGGTATGGGAATGGGATTGTGTGTAAGCCGTAGTATTATTGAGTTATATATGGGGCGATTATATGTCGTGGATCGTGTTGGTGGAGGGACTATTTTTCGTTTTGAGTTGCCAATAACTTAAAAATAAAAAGAGAATCAAAAGATTTTATCCCCTTGATTCTCTTTTTACTGCAATCTAAATTATCTTATCTGTTTTGGTATTTCTTTAGTGCGTCACGTGTGTCGTTGTTAATAACGCCATCAATAGCACCTTTATAATAACCTTTAGCTTTTAGCTTTCTTTGTAGTGCAGAAACATCAACAGCAGGTTTTGCAGCGCCTGTGCCATAATGATGTTTGCCTGTAGGATTCTTGTGACAATGGGTAACAGATTTAGTCATTGCATTACGAGGATGTGTATGACAATCAGGGTTTTTTGGAGCTGCTGGAGCTACTGGAGCTGCTGGAGCTGCTACTGGAGCTGCTACTGCTACAGGCTCAGCTGGAGCTTCTTGTACTTGCTGTTGCGAACAACCTGTTGCAAGAACGCTAGCTAATAAAAGTGATGTAATTGAAATTTGGTGCTTCATGTTCATGGTAGGATCCCCTTATAGAGTAATGTTGGTTTTAAAAAATACGTTATTTACACCAAGCAATTGCCCGATGCTTTAGGCGGCTATACACACTTAAAAATAAATAACTCAATAGTCGTTATTTATTAAATTTATATTCAAAGCCAATACTATAATATTTGTTGTAAAAATTAAACAGTTAAAGTTGTTTTTTTATCATTTAGTTGTTATCTACCAACATTACTGATAGATATTCAGGAGAAAAAAATAAATAAAGCTAATATTAGCTTATGATTTTATTGGATTTTATTGAGTTTTGTTGGGTTTTATTAAGTTTTATTGTTTTACTAAAAGCTCTCTTGTAGAGCGAAGGCGTTCTTATTATTTTTTAACCAATAGTATAGCCGAACATGGTATATCCTCTTGCTTGACAGGATAATTCAGTCAATCATAAAGATGTGCTTTAAATATATACGTAACAAAGCACGATATGTTGGTTCGGGCTTTTTGTTGCTAAAACCAAACAGCATTGTTGAAATATTCCTCGCCCTTCGCTCTATCACTCTGATATTGTCTTCAGCGAAATATAACGCTCATCTGTCAAACGAATACCCTCTATAAAATAGGCAAGATAAAGCAAAGCATCCTGCGACTCAGCATTGAGTGGTTCTAGACTCAATGGATTGACCCCTTGTAGAAAGTCGATAGTAATACCTTCAATGGTACTGATAGTTTGATATCGTTCTTTTAGTATCTCATCCAGTGTCTGTGTTGATTGTTTTAGTTGTGTGGCTACGCTTGCCAAGTGTGCAGCAACGGTGGCGACTTTATGACGTTGTGTTTTATTTAACAGCGTATTGCGTGAGCTTGCTGCAACACCATCACGATCCCGTATAGTGGGTACACCAAGAACGGTTACATCAGGGTGTTGTCTTTGTGCTAATTGTTTGAGAATAGCAAGTTGCTGTGGATCTTTTTCACCAAAAAAAGCGTGATGGGGTTGTACACAGTCAAATAAGCGACTGACTACTGTAGCCACACCATCGAAAAACCACGGATGGAGTTTTCCATCCATTTTAAGTGCTAATATCTCAGGAGCAAGCAGGTAATTGAAGTCATATTTAGCCCAAGGCTTTATTGCTTTAAAGTGCTTGGCATCACGCTCAACAGACATGGTTTTAAGCTCGCTACATGCAGCAAGTGATGGCAAAGTAGGATACATATCAGCAAGTGTAGGCATAAAAACAGCAGCAACGTGATGCTGTTTCGCAATGGCTAAATCTGCTGCTAAGTTTCGAGGGTAA